>NZ_JBSVQM010000038.1:0-23878 GCF_054863625.1 Clostridium sp. Marseille-QA1073
GGTTGTAATAATTTAGATACTTATATTCATAAAGAGGTGTGGTTATGAAAAGAATATTAGATACTATAATTGAAAACAATAGAGAATGGACTAGTAAAGGTACTGTAGCTTCTTATATACCAGAACTGGCAAAAGCAAATTCAAATGTTTTAGGTATTTGCGTAACAACTTTAGATGGAAAGGAATATTATTCTGGTGATTACGAAACTAAATTTACTATACAAAGTATATCAAAGGTAATTACATTAATGCTTGCAATTCTTAATAATGGTATAGAATATGTTTTCTCAAAGGTAGGAATGGAGCCTACAGAGCTTTCTTTTAATTCAATAACGAATTTAGAGACAAGCCCTCAAAGGAAACCTTTAAATCCAATGATTAATGCAGGAGCTATAGCAACAAGTTCTTTAATTTCTGGTAAGAATTCAGAAGAGAAATTTAATAACATACTCAGCTTTACTAGAAAAATTTGTGAAAACAATTTCATAGACATAAATAATGAAGTATACGAAAGTGAGAAAGCTACTGGAGATAGAAATAGAGCATTAGCTTATTATATGAAGAGCAATGGCATTATTGAAGGTGATGTAGACGAAATACTAGATGTCTATTTTAAAGCATGTTCTATGGAGGTTACATGCAAGGACATAGCAAGGATAGGTGCAATGCTTGCTAATGAAGGAGTGTTAATGAATCAGGAAAGAGTGATTTCAAGAGAAGCTTGTAGAATAATAAAGACAATAATGGTTACTTGTGGCATGTATGATGAATCTGGTAATTTTGCTGTACATATAGGTATTCCTGCAAAAAGTGGTGTAGGCGGTGGAATAATGGCAGCAGTACCTAGAAGGATGGGAATTGGAGTTGTAGGTCCTTCATTAGATCCAAAAGGAAATAGTATAGGTGGAATTAGAGTATTAGAGAATTTATCAAGAGAATTAGATTTAAGTATATTCTAATACTTTTGATTAATAGAAAGTATTCTTAAGGTTTTTAACAAGTTATATAAAAACAGGAGATGATATTTATCTCTTGTTTTTTTACAATTAATTTTAAAACTACTATTTTTACTGTAGCCTTTATTTAAAATATATTGGACATAATAATTAATAAGATAGTTGCTTTGTTGTTAATAATAGTAAGTAATGCTATAATAAACTATCATAATAAATATTGACTAAGAATGGAGAAATGGGATGTTAAGATTTTTAGATAGTGGAGAATCTCATGGTAAAGCTTTAGTTGCTATATTAGAAGGTATTCCATCAAATTTTCAGTTAGATATAGATTTTATAAATAATGAGTTAAGTAGAAGACAACAGGGTTATGGCAGAGGTGGAAGAATGAAAATTGAAAAAGACTCTGTTGAAATTTGGTGTGGATTAAGAGGAAATACAACAACAGGAAATCCTCTAACCTTAGTTATATTTAATAAAGATTATGAAAACTGGAAAGAAATTATGAACAAAGAACCAGAGGAGGAAAACAAAATAATCATTCCTAGACCTGGACATGGTGATTTAGTAGGTTTTTATAAATATAATACTGGAGATATTAGAAATTCTATTGAAAGAACTTCTGCTAGAGAAACTGCGATAAGAACGGCAGTAGGTGCTATTTGTAAAAACATATTAAAGTCTTTAGATATAGAAATAAGAAGCAAAGTGCATACTATCGGAACTTATTGTGATGATAATGTAGATTTATTTGATAATGGTATATATAAAGCCATTAATAATAGTGAGCTGAGAGTTTATAACAAAACTATAGAAGAAAAAGTTAAAAAACAAATAGATTTATGTAAGGTTGAAGGAGACACATTAGGAGGTAGCATTAAACTTGAAGTAAGTAATGTTCCTATGGGAATTGGAAGTTATGCTCATTATGACAGAAAACTTGATGCTATTTTATCCTTCGGTATTATGTCTGTTCAAGGTATTAAAGCAGTAGAATTTGGTGATATACTAAATAAAGATAAAGTTTTTGGAAGTAGATTTAATGATGAAATTTACTTTGAAAAGAATACTATAAAAAGAACTTCTAACAATGCTGGAGGAATTGAGGCAGGAATATCTAATGGAGAAAATATTAAAATAACTGCTTTTATGAAACCAATACCTACAGTTAAAAAACCTTTAAAATCTATAAATTTAAGAGATAAAACTAATATAATAACAAGATATGAAAGATCTGATGTATGTGGAGTAGTTCCCGCATCAGTAGTTCTTGAAAATGTAATAGCTTTTGAACTTTTAAAGGAAATCTTAAACACCTACCCTAGTGATGATTTTAATAGTTTAAAGAGATATCTTAATAAATAAACCTTATAGCTATAAAATTTTCTTTTAAGATTGGCCAATAAATAAATAGAGGTGAAATTATGTCAAAAGAGAGATTATTAATTTTGGATGGTAATAGTTTATTATACAGAGCCTTTTATGCTATGCCTGCATTAACCAATTCAGAAGGAATCTATACTAATGCAGTGTATGGATTTACAAATATGTTATTTAAAATGATTGAAGATATAAAGCCTGATTATATTGTTACAGCTTTTGATAGAGCTGCTCCTACCTTTAGACATGTAGAATATGATGAATATAAAGCTGGAAGAAAAAAAATGCCTGACGAACTTGGAATGCAATTTCCAATAGTAAAAGATTTATTACAAAAAATGGCTATTAATATATTTGAAATTGATGGTTATGAAGCTGATGATTTAATAGGAACTTTATCTGTATTTGCAGAAGAAAATAATATTGAGGTATATATAGTAACAGGAGATAAAGATGCACTTCAATTAGCCACAGACAACGTTAAAATAGTTATTAATAAAAAAGGTATGACAGAAAAAGAAATTTACGATAAAAATAGAATGATTGAAGAGTTTGGAGTTACTCCAAAACAATTTATAGATGTAAAGGGATTAATGGGAGATAAATCTGATAATATTCCTGGGGTACCTGGCATAGGGGAGAAAACTGCATTTAAGCTTATAAAAGAATATGGCAGTATAGAAAATCTTCTACAAAATTTAGAAAATGTTAGTGGAAAAAAGTTAAAAGAAAATTTAATTGAGCATAGTGAACAAGCAATATTTAGTAAAAAGCTTGCTACTATAATTACTGATGTACCTGTGGAAATGAATTTGAACTCTATAAGATCTAAAAAAGAATATGATAATAAAGGGCTAAAAGAATTATTCCATAAGCTGCAATTCAAATCATTGTTATCTAAAATAGATAATATAAATGAGCAAGATAACATTGAAGAAAAAGCTGTAATTAATATGGAATATACAACGATTGAAGATTTAACAGAATTAAAAGAATTAATAAATGATATAAAAGAAAGAGTGTTTTTAACTTTTAAGCTTAAAGATGTAAATGTATATTCAAAACTAGAAATTGAATATATATTTATTATTCATAATAGTAAATATTACATCATTAATATGAGTGAACTTATCAATAAGAATCGAAATGAAACAATAGAAATTCTAAAAACTTTATTTGAAAATGAAGAAATAAAAAAAGTTTCTCATGGATTAAAAAATGTATATACAGCTTTAAATAAATTAAATATTGATTTAAAATCAGTAGAATTTGACAGTGAAATTGCTGCTTATTTAATAGACTCTTCTAAATCAGAATATAGTTTAAAAACTCTTATAGAAGACTTTATAAATGAAACAGTTGGCGGAGAGAATTTAGAATTAGAGATTAATTCTTTAGCTATGCTTCCTAAAGTTTATGAGGAAGAAAAGAAAACAATAGAAGAACTTAATATGAGTAATCTTCTATATGAAATTGAACAACCGTTAACTAAAGCTATTTCTATTATGGAATGTGCAGGTTTTAAAATCCATAGAGAAAAATTAGAGGAACTTGGTGAAAACTTTAAAGAAGAAATTGATAGCACTTCTAAATCAATATATGAGATTTCAGATGAAAATTTTAATATAAATTCACCAAAGCAATTAGGAAAGATATTATTTGAAAAACTTGATTTACCTGTAATAAAGAAAACTAAAACAGGCTATTCTACTAATGCAGAAGTATTAGATGCTTTAAAAGATAAACATCCTATTATAGAAAAAATAATTTATTATAGACAATTGACTAAACTTTATTCCACATATATTGAAGGACTTAAGGCGGTTATTGATATTGATGGAAAAATTCATTCTAGTTTTAATCAAACTGTTACAACTACAGGTAGATTATCAAGTACAGAACCAAACCTTCAAAATATACCAATAAAATATGAAATGGGAAGAGCAATAAGAAAGGTATTTATTCCTGAGAACGAAAATTCTATTATTTTATCGGCAGACTACTCTCAAATCGAACTTAGAGTATTAGCTCATATTTCTCAGGATGAAAATCTAATCAATGCTTTTAAAAAACATAGTGACATCCATACTATAACAGCATCAGAGGTATTTGGTGTTCCTATCGATGAAGTTACTTCTACAATGAGAAGCAATGCTAAAGCAGTAAATTTTGGAATTGTTTATGGTATAGGAGATTTTAGTTTAGCTCAAGATTTAAATATTACAAAAGCTGAAGCTAAAAGATATATTGATAATTATTTAGAAAGATATCCTAAAGTTAAAGAATATATGGATAATGTAATAAATGAGGCAGAAAGCAAACAATATGTCACAACTATTTTAAATAGAAGAAGATTCATTCCTGAAATAACTGCTTCTAATAAAATTTTGAAAGCCTTAGGTAAAAGATTAGCTATGAATGCACCTATTCAAGGTAGTGCAGCAGATATAATTAAGCTTGCAATGGTTAATGTTTATAAAGAATTGACTAAGAGAAATTTAAAAAGTAAGCTTATATTGCAAGTTCATGACGAATTAATACTAAATGTTTATAAAGATGAATTAGATGAAGTTACAACTCTAGTAAAAAAAGAAATGGAAGAAGTTTTAGATTTAAGCGTTCCTCTTGAAGTAGATATAAATATTGGAGAAACTTGGTATGAAGCAAAATAGTACCATAATAGTAGGTCTTACTGGAGGTATAGGCAGTGGTAAAAGTACTGTTTCAAACATGCTTATAGAAAGAAATATTCCAGTAATTGACGCAGATGAAATTTCAAGAGAGGTATTAATTATTTATCCAGAGGTTCTATGGTCAATAAAGAAAGAATTTGGTGAAGAAGTTTTTGATGAAAATGATAATTTAGATAGAAAAAAATTAGGAGCTATTATATTTTCTAATGAAATTTTTAAAAAAAAGTTGGAAAATATAATAATACCCTATATTAAAAAAGAAATTTTTGATAAAATAGAGAAGTACGTGAAAGCTGGAGAAAAACTTTGTATAGTTGATGCTCCTACACTAATTGAAAACAATCTTCATAAATATATGGATGAAGTAATAGTTATAGTAGTAAATGAAGAAATTCAAATCGAAAGAGTAATGGCAAGAGATTCCTTAAGTAAAAAAGATGCATTAAATAGGATTAACAGTCAAATGCCATTAAAAGAAAAACTTAAATACGCTACCTATACTATTGATAATAGTGATACAATTTCACATACAGAAGAACAATTGGATAATATAATTTTTAATTTATTAGTAAGGGGGAACAATGAAAAAATTTAAAGCATTAATTAAACTATGTATATTTATCTTGATGATTTATATGGTTTTTAACTATAAAAACATCATCAAAACTATATATCCTTTAAATTACCAAGAGCACATACTCACTTATTCTAAGGAATATAATTTAGATCCAAATTTGGTGGCAGCAGTAATTAAAGCAGAAAGCAACTTTGATAAGGATGCACTATCTCATAGGGGTGCTTACGGACTTATGCAAATTATGCCGGATACTGCTGATTGGATAGCTGCTCAAAGTGGCATGAAGGAAATTACTTATGATGCTTTATATACACCTGAAATAAATATAAAAATGGGATGTTGGTATTTAGATAATTTAAGTAAAGAATTTAATGGTGACATTAACTTAATTTTAGCTGCTTATAATGGTGGAAGAGGTAATGTCCAAAAATGGCTTAACGATGAAGAATATTCTAAAGATGGTAAAAACCTTCATTTAATTCCATTTAAAGAAACTGATGGTTATGTAAAAAAAGTAAATAAAAATTATAAAATTTATAAGAAGTTATATGATTTAAAATAAAAGGCACTTTTCAGTGCCTTTTTAAAATTTAGAAATTATATTTCTTTATATATAAAAACACAATATTAACTAAAAATCTATAAATATCATTGTTATAATAATGTAAATATGATATTATTATAATACAAGTTTATATTGCATATATGCGGGGATGGCGGAATTGGCAGACGCACCATCTTGAGGGGGTGGCGAGTGTACACTCGTACGGGTTCAAGTCCCGTTCTCCGCACCATGTCAAAGGACAAACTTTGATACAAAAAAGGCTTTCCATATCGGAGGGCCTTTTTTGTATGTAAGCCCGGAAACCGCTGTATTACTGCGGTTTCCGGGCTTTATCTATTTTTTAGTTTTGTGCCAATGGAGCAGAAGTCCAGCGTCATTGGGCCGTGTATTTATTACGGATATCCTCGACGCACTCACTTAATGCTTTTACCGTTCCTCCGGACAATCGTTAAAAAGTGAGGCCGGATATGCTAAAATGCACACACGGCCTTTTGCTCATAATCTATTTATCTAAGAAGCGGCATATTACCCGTTAGCTTGTTTACCAGCTTTTTCTTGCCGCAGATTGCCAAACCAAAATAGTTTAAGTCCTGCTCCGCCACACCAGCAATCTTAGTAATAAATTCATTATAGGTTTTGCAGCTTTGTGCAACGTCCGAAAAATCTACAACAGTTAGCTCCGCATATTCATGAGAATATAGCTTTTCTCTTAAATCCTTTATTATTTCCGAGTTACCTTTCAGAATAGGTACCGGAAACTCAATAATGCCCAAATGCTCTCTGCCTGTTCCGTCATATACATTCACACCCACAGTATCAGCGTTTTCCTTTCCTAGCGTAATCCCCATAACCGCAGCGGTATTAGCGATAATACCAAGCGGTAGGTTCTCGTCAATCACCATGATGCATTTTTTCTCTTGTTTGTTCTCACTCATTTTTTGTTCCTCCCATCTTTTTTCTGATATAAATAATCCCGCCAATGTAAGGCATGTGCATATAATAAAAGCAAACCGTAAAAAAATATTCTTCTCGTGGTTTGGATTGTATGATAACCCATATGGCTGATTTTTCGTGTAAGTATAGAATAACAAGCCCATAGAAACGCCGCTAAAAGCGCCAATACATGACCCAGAGGGTTTAGCTGAAATAGTGCCTTTTAATCTACGAGGGTAAACGATTAGCAATGCTATAAAACCCAGCATAAACCGAAAGAATAAAATCTCTATAGGCGCAAAATTACTCAGCAAAACTTTGGTTGAAATAAAAGTGGTTCCCCATATCAAAATAGTACCAGTAGCAGATAAGTGCTCTGCTATCTACAAATCTTCTTTCATGTATACGCCTCCTATCATTCTTTGAATATGTCTTGGTACTGTCTAGGCGTTAAACCAATATAGTTTTTAAAAAAACGCGTAAAATGGCTTTGGTCAGTAAATCCAGATTGCAAGGCAGCGTCAATCGGTGGAACACCTTGCTCCAATCGTTTTTTTGCTTCATTTACTCGCACAGCTTCTAAATACTGATACGGCGTCACTCCGCGTTGTTGAACAAAATAACGCAAAAGGGTGTATTTTTTTAAACCAGCTATTTCTGATAAATCGTCGAGACTGACATTCTCGACATAATTTCTGTCCATGTA
The DNA here is from genome assembly GCF_054863625.1 of Clostridium sp. Marseille-QA1073. NCBI lineage: Bacteria > Bacillati > Bacillota > Clostridia > Eubacteriales > Clostridiaceae > Clostridium > Clostridium sp. Marseille-QA1073. Next base: position 7,811 of record NZ_JBSVQM010000038.1, read on the forward strand.
GTCACACACCTTTTGAATTTCCGCGCTCGTATCGCACAAGGTTTTGGCAACCGGCTCTGTGTAATCCGCAATTAATTCTTCAATAAGGAAATAGAAAATTTCTTCTTTTTTAAACTCTTTTTCGCCCTGTAATATTAGTTCATGCAAATCTTTTAAACGAATGGCGAGCTCGCTACGATAAATAACGGTAGAGGTGAATATCGGCAGATAGCCCTCACCAGTTATTTCTTTTGTCACAGTTTGCATAATGCCTTTGTTAATATTTATGCAACGCCAATCTAGTGCGTTGGAATCCACCTGACAGCAGCTATGGTTATCCCCTGGATTAAAGAGCACAATATCATTGGAATCTATTGTATACTCTTTATTTTTACAAGATAAACTGCGACGCCCGTTTTCAACAAAACCAACCACATAGTGTTCGTGAAAGTGGTTGGGGAATTTTTGCATAATGCCGTTGAAACGGTATGCCTCAACTTGCAATTCTTCATCATATACAACGATGCGCTCCTCGTCCATAAAATCATCTCCTTTCTAAAATGAATAATAATACTATATCTCTTTATACCGAAAAAATCTTGAATGATATTTACATTTTGTATTATTGCTGAGAAATGATCGGGCTTATTTCTCCCGCTCATTTTTATGGGATATAATAATCAATCTATACTTTTCAAAGTTATGTCTAAAAACATAACTAGTTAATATATTAAAATTCATTCAACTTAAATAACCACCGTGTACCAGATTGGTAAACGGTGGTGTGAGGGTCCTGTAGGTAAAATAATTATCTACAATTAGGTTAATCTTCTATAACCGTTCTTGGTGTTGCATTTTTAACTACAATAATTCCATTATAGGCTTTGCTTGGAATCATGTTTAAGGTATAGAATTTTTTAATTTTTCCCTGCCAATCATTAAATTCAGCACCGATATTTGCCATTGGTTGCTTTTCGTCAATAATGCTTTTTAAAATCGGATTAGATTTCGCTTTTTCAAAATCCATAAAGTATTCATTTCTAGGTAAATCTATAAATTGGTCCACAAGTTCATTTTGATTTGTAAGAGTAAAGTTTTTAACTTCATCATTTGATGTAACTGCTGTAAAAGTACTATTATAAAAATCTGTTCCAATTGCATAATAAGCATCGCCAAATTCATCAGCCAAATGATTGCCCATAGAAGTATAAACAGGTGAAGCTGAAGATTTTTCAATATGTCCATTATGACTGTTAATAAACATCATGTCACTTCCTTCATGTTCTAGTATCCATTTTACTTTATTGCTCATGTATTCATCTCTCATCTGTGAGTAATTAACCTTACCATCACGTAAAGTGGCATTTTCTTTTATGGATTGAGCAAACTGAAGTGCTAAAGAATACTCTTTTTCATTTGTTGCTTTTATATATCTATTCTTATTTAATTCCATTTCGGATATTAAATTTTCTATATTCTTTAATGCTTCTTTCACTTTTGATGGATCTTGCGTATATACAGTATCATCATTTAAGTCTACTAGTAAATCTTTATACTTGCTTGCCATATCTGAGTTTATTTTTTCAATATATGATAACAATCCTTCTTTATTGTTATCATATCTTTGCATATCAAAGCCATAGAACTTGATTTTTTGGGATTCGTTCAAATTCTTGTTATAATCATGTATCCATTGAATTAAGTCAACCATTTCCTCTGTTATATAGATACCAAATCCAATTTGAGAAACTGCTTCTTTTGCAGTTCCTTTTCCATTTAGAACATAATCATTGACTTTTTGACATCCACCAAAATCTGCTTCAATAGCAAAAATCTTGCAACCATTATTCTTCACTAATGCTTCAAAGACTTCTTTTTTTAATATTTGGAACTCTGCATTTCCATGGGTAGCTTCTCCAAGTCCTACAATTTTAATGTTGTCTGGCATTGTAATAGAATCAATTCCTGTAATATATTGTTCCATATTTTCTACTGATTTTGTTTCTTTTTTACAGCCAGAAAATAGTGATATTATCGTAAGTATAAATGTAAATAGTAATAGAAAGTTTTTCTTTTTCAATTTAATATACACCTCTCAATTAAATTTCCTTATATGATAAAAAATTCTCATATGCCTTTTTTGCTTTTCTTGCCCAATATCCGTTCAAAACAGTACCAATTATACAAAAAGCAATGGGAAGAACTCTCATAAGCATGAATGGAAATTCAAACCAGAAAGCTTTCCAAAATTCCGCTCCTTCTCTTTCCCAAAGACCTGGTGTTAAAAAGAAAAGCTCAGATAAATTGAAATTAGTGCTTACCAATGTTACAGCTATTATGCAAAGGAACCATTCTAAGCATCTATGTTGTAGGCGGACATACCGCTCTGCTCTTGATTTCTCGTCTGAAAATATATCAGATGTAGCTTCCTTTGATAATTTTAAAAAGTATTGCTGACCGGACCCTTGTGTTCCATAAATATGTTTCCAGCACTATCTTCAAACATAGAAATGTAATCTAGGAAATTTGATTTTTTATAAAAAATACGATAATCCACCTTGTAAGAACTAATCTTTGGAGCAGCTTTTTTAAAATGATATATTCCAAAAGCAGAATGCCTTACAAATTCAAATCTTTTTTGTGCCATATGATTTAGATATTGTTCTTCCTGTTCAAAATCGGTAAAGACTTTAAGTTGTTTCATCTTCATTTCCTCCTAAAAACCAAATTCTTCTGCTATTTTAATAATATGCCTTAATCTCATTATCTCAAGCTTTAATACCTCATGTCCGGCATCAGTAAGTTTGTAAACCTTTCTTCGAGCATCTTCTGATTTTACTGATTCAATCAGTTTTTGTTTTGTTAGGTTATCAAGAGCCCCATACATAGTTCCTGCAGCAATTCTAACCTTACCATCACTCAATTTCTCCACCTTTTGCATTACAATGTATCCATGTGCTGGTTCTTTCAATGCAAGCATAATGTAAAATGTAGTTTCTGTTAGTGGCAAAAATTTTGTCAAATTCATTTTTATCCTCCATTTTTTATACAATATAACTATATAGTACAACTATATAGTTATATTGTATATCGTCAAACTGTATATGTCAATAGGAACAAAAAGTGTAACTTATTACCAAATTACAACTTACAATCAAAATATAAAATTTCTTTTTAAGCCTTAATTAAATAAATCTATTTTAATCTATTATTACAATAAATTTTAGGTAGTTCTTTTATTAGAATAAGAATTTGTTTACTGCTTATAAAAGGGAGAACTAGATAATTGTAGAATGTTATCATAAAAGGGGGAGATTTTATGAGGAATAATAGTACCATTAAGAGGTTTATGACATTTTTTATAATATTAACCATCTCAATGATAATATCATCAAAATTTGCATGGTTATTATTAACAATAGTGCCTCTAGCTTACTTAATATTCTTATTTAAGAAAAGCAGCAAATTTAAATCTCGAAATATAATAATTAAAGAAATAATTAGTGCATTTTTATTATGTACAGTTCTTACTGGAATTGGAGGGATAGCCACTGAATTTGAAGCCTCTAATGAGACTACTAAAAAGATACAACAAATAATTAGTAATAAGAACTCTATTTCATCAAATGAAAGTTTATTAGAAGAAAACTCTAAAAATGAAAGAGAAGAGCAGGCAAAAAGGATAGCTGAAGAAAAAGCTAAAAGAGAAGTAGAGGAAAAAAAAGAAGTAGAATTAAAAGAAAAACAGGTTAGAGAAGAACTAGCTAAAAAGGAACAGGTTAAAAAAGAAGCTGAGGAGAAAGCACGAAGAGATGCAGAAGAAAAGAAACAATTAGAAAAATCTATTGCAAACAACAGTATTAATAAAAATAATAATATAGAATGTGAAGTAGAATTAGACTCTCAAATAGTAAATGATGATATAAGCGTTGTTGTATACATAACTAAAACTGGGAAAAAATATCATTCAGATTGGTGTGGATACTTATCGAAAAGTAAAATAGAAACTACTTTAGAAAATGCAATGAATAGAGGATACACTCCGTGCTCTAAGTGTGGTCCACCACAATAAAAATATTTTATTATTTATAAAAAATCTATTGGAGACCATAGGGGTTCCAGTTTTGACACAAGAAGTGATTGACTCTATGGAAGATTATATGGAAGTATGAATGACAATATAAAATCGGTAAATTAATTATAAATGCTGTGCATCATTATAAATATTAACGATTTTTTCTAAAAACTGCTCTAAAAATTATCTGGAGACAATTGGAGGTATTTGTTATGTCGAATATTATTGTAAGAGAGTATAAAACTCAAGATTGGTCACGTATTGAGGAAATACATGATTGTGCTAGAAAAATAGAACTTCAATTTGCTGGATTGGAAGATGCATTTATACCACTTGATCAGGCTGCCATTGACGAGGGATTATTTGATTATACGGTGGTAGTTGGTCAATTAGTAGGATTTGTGGCATATTCAAAAGATGAGATTGCGTGGATTTATGTCGATCCTAGTGCTATGAGACAGGGCATCGGAAAAAGTTTAGTTAAACATGTCATTGAAAATACAACTTGTAGGCCGCTTATGTTAGAAGCTTTGGTGGGAAATGAGCCTGCCTTACGCTTATATGAGGCAATGGGGTTTGAAGCTGTAGAGATTCTTTCGGGTTCAATGCCTGGAAATGAATCCTTCAAAGTATCTATACATTCCATGCAGCTGAAAACCACGTAGCATAATCAAAGTGCAATTCAAAGACATAAAAGTCTTTTTTTCAAGTACTGATTCCCATCTAAGAGTGTAAAAAATCAAAATGAAGTAAAGGGAATTTCTCATAACTTCTTTCAAAAATAATCACATATTTAAAAATTAAATATAGAGTTAGATTTCACTCATAATAGTACCATAAATAGTTGTGACAACGTAGTATGATGAAAAAATAAAGTAACATACTACGTTGTTGTTTTTTTAGATGCTTAAAATAAAGACCTAAAAAATTTTCATTTATTTTACCTTTAAACATTTCGATATATTAACTATTTCCTCATAATTAGAAAAAGTGTTACTATGAAGAAACTTATAAATTAAAATTATATTTATATTATAACAATACTATGAGCCTTTATGTAAACTGCATAATATATCTTTAAAAGACTTATATTTATTCTTGATTATTATTAGCATCAAAAAGTATTTTTAAGTATTTAGTAAATTCTAATTTATCTTCGTCACAAACTTCTTTCAAAGAATTATCTAAAAACTTACATCTTTCAATTAATACATTTTCTAAAACTTTATGACCTTTATCTAAAACTTTAATTCGTACAATTCGTCTATCACGAGGATCCTTTATTCTTTCAACTAATAAATTTTTTTCCATTCTATCAATTAAATCTGTAGTAGTACTGGGTACTTGATAAAGTTTAGAGCTTAATTCGCTTATTGTTAATTCTCCATTACATATAAGATATTGTAGTGCATCAAACTGTGCTGGAGTTATATTATAATTATCTAAAATTCGTCTTCCTCTTTTCTTAATAATAAAACAAACTCTTCTTAGTAATACCTCAATATTCTCTATTAAAGTATCATCATAAATACTCATATATTCAACTCCTGTATATAACATTTCGACTCTCGAATTATTATACACTTATTTAAATAATCAGTCAATTACAGTCTCAAGTACGCTAAGTCTTTCAAACAATATAATTAGTATATGTAATACAAATTTATATTCAAGAAGTGATGAGAATATTTTTTTTAAAATTTAGATAACACCTAATTTAACATACTCTATAAAGATGATATTTATCTATTTCTAAAGCATTGGTGCAAAAGAGTATAACCTTAAAAATTCATAAGAATTAAAAACTATTGCTAAATATAAGTTAATTCACCTTTCATTTTACCTTGTTTTTCTTAATCTTATATACTTTCTTATAGTTGTTTATTTAGTTTTATTATAACAATTGTACATTCATCTTACATGTGCTAAACTTTTATCTAACTTATTGGTTTTCATCAACATAGTAGCTGTTTTTATGTTTTGTACGTTTACGTGTTCAATAGACTAAGGTTCATAATAATAAATGTTACCTAAAGGTAAGTTACTAACAGAAAAGTGCGTACTTGTTAATTAGATTATGAAGGCATATAATAACATCATTAAAGATATAAATTGTATGGGGTGATATATTATGAAAGTAGTTGCTTTTAATGGAAGTCCTAAAAAGAATGGAAATACCTATGAAGCAATAAAAGCTGTAGGAATAGAATTAGAAAAAGAAAACATAGAATTAGAGATTGTTCATGTAGGAAACAAGCTAATACAAGGATGTCTAGCATGTAATGGATGCGGTAGGAACAAAAATGAAAAATGTGTTATTAAAAATGATGAAGTTAATGAGTGGATTCAGAAAATGAAGGATGCAGATGGAATTATTTTGGCATCTCCTGTATACTACTCCGCTATAGCAGGAACTATGAAAGCATTTTTAGACCGTGCATTTTATGTAGCCTCTGCAAATGGAGGAATGTTTAGACATAAAGTGGGCACTAGTGTAGTTGCTGTAAGAAGATCTGGAGGGGTTCCAGTATTTAATCAATTAAATAATTATATTAACTATTCAGAGATGGTAATGCCTACATCAAATTATTGGAATGTAGTTTATGGTACAGTTCCAGGGGAAGCAACTCAGGATGAAGAAGGAATGCAAATTATGAGAGTTTTAGGCAAAAATATGTCATGGCTTATGAAGGTTATTGAGGCTGGTAAAGAAAATATAGAAGAAAATGAGAAGGAACGTAAAGTATTTACGAACTTTATAAGATAGAATTAGTTTATGAAAGAATGAAGATATATCAAATGATAAATAAATAGATTTTATGTGAGATAAAAATGAAATGTGTAACGAATTGCTACACATTTCATTTTTTATTTGGTTTTATTTTAAGAAGTTAGTAATTTTAGCACTATATTTTATTACTGATAGTACTGTTAGAAAAAAATTTAAAATAGTTGAACTTCTTTACAGTAAGGTTATGTGGTAAAATATTACTATAAATAAAGTCTTAATTATTTTCTACAAGTCATATGTTTACTTATTTAATATTTATAGATAGGATTAATAAAAAATGAATAAACCTAAAGCTAGATTATTTGATATAGGAGATACATAAAAATAATCCTTTAAAAGATAAGAAGGTTATTAGAAAAGCTATCTTAAGGAACTCTACTTTTTCAGAAGAAATTATTAAGGCAGAATTAAGAAGTTATGAATAGATGCTAGTAGATTTGAATTTGTTATATCAACCAGTGAATATGGTTTTAGAAAGCTAGATAAAAGAATTTTTCAATTGGCATTAAAAAAATTAGGTTTGGATAATAATCAGGTATGGTATATAGGAAATAGCTTTAAGTATGATGTAATGCCCAGATAAAAGCTATTTGGTTTAATAAACAAGAGAATATTGTAGATAGGAATAAAAATAATAGAAATTTCTTAGAGGTAAAGAGCTATAAGGAGATAAAAGATTATCTACAAGATATTATAAGTTAGTTTCCAAGGATAATTGTAGACCTACACTACAAAGTTGAATTTAAGCAGCTTGTAAAAGGAAAATTTCGGTGTTTTATGTAAATTAATTTAATAATTTAATATTATATATTGATATAAATTATTTAAGGGTATATAATATTAATTGATAATCAATATCATTTAAATGTATTTATTTGATTATATGCTTAACAGTAGAAGGTAGTAGTTTAATAGAATTACTAAGAGTTTTATAATTACTAAGAATATTAACTTGTTATAAATGATTATTATATTACATTTTGAATTTACTTGGAGGTGACATTTATGAATACATTAAGCCCGGTTGCACTTGCGGCCATAGGAACAGGATTTACTTTCTTAGCAACAGCCTTAGGTGCCGCAATGGTGTTTCTTTTTAGAGGAGAAATAAAGCCAAATTTGCAACGTATATTTTTAGGCTTTGCAGCAGGGGTAATGATAGCAGCATCAGTATGGTCTCTTATTATTCCTTCTATAGAAATGGCAGAAGAACAAGGAATGATTGGTTGGATACCAGCTGCAGGAGGTTTTATTATCGGTGGATTATTTTTACTTTTACTTGATAATTTATTGCCACATCTTCATTTAGATAGCAATCATCCAGAGGGGCTTCCATCATCTTTAAAACGTACCACAATGCTTGTATTTGCAGTAACTCTACACAATATTCCAGAAGGTTTAGCTGTTGGACTTGCTTTTGGACTTGCAGGAAGTGGACATTCTACAGTTAGCATTGCATCGGCATCAGCTCTTGCAATTGGAATGGCACTACAAAACTTCCCAGAAGGGGCAGCTATATCATTGCCACTTAAAAAAGAAGGATTATCAAATACAAAAGCTTTTATATATGGAGCGTTGTCAGGCATAGTGGAACCTATAGCTGGAATTATTGGAGTATTGTTAGTTGGTTCAATTCAAGGAATTATGCCTTGGTTTTTATCCTTTGCAGCAGGTGCTATGATATACGTGGTAGTAGAAGAATTAATACCTGAAGCTCATCTAGGAGAGCATTCGCATTCAGGAACTATAGGAGTAATGGTTGGTTTTCTTATTATGATGGTTCTTGATGTGGCGTTAGGATAGATAGTCTTTTTATAGATAGATAAAAAATAACAGCCTTGATGACTTTTTTGTGCATCAAGGCTGTTATCAATTTAATACTATCTAATGATAATTTTTAAATCAGACTAAGTCTTTTTTCTCTGACTTCATTGCATAGATAATGATTCTAGTAGTGGTATATATATCATTTATTTTTATTTCAACTTCCATGGAAGTACCTCTAAGGATTACGCAAATTATCTTACTTCAATAATTTGTGTTCCTTCTCCACTATAAAATATCGTATTAAGATGTTCTCCTGGCCTAGTTTGTAAAGGGGAACATTTTATACTAACTTTTACAGTATATATTCCAGGTTTTGCATAAGTATGTCTTGGTGAATTACTCTTACTAGTGTTTCCATCACCAAAATCCCATAAATATTTTGTAGTATAGGATGAATTCGAAATTAAGTAAGGTTCATTTCCATTAAAATCTTTAAAATTAGCTTTAAAATCGAAAGTGCTATTTATCAAACCAATAGGTCCAGAAGGTCCTTTAAGTGATTGAATGTCTACTTTTAAAGGTATAACCTCATATGCTGGATATCCTTGAAGAGATACATCTGTTAAATTTTTTGCTGAAACATTGATGAAAGAGCATAGTAAAACAGTTAATACTAGTGTAGTTAATGAAATTATTTTTTTAAAAAAACTCTTTTTGACCATAATAAATTTCCTCCCTTAATATCATTAAATTAAATTCACTAGATAAAATTTATTACTATTAATTCCATTGCATCCCCCTTTAGATAATACATAAAGTATATATTCCATATTTGTTAACAACTGTTACCGATATATTATAATATTGTAAATGAATGGTAAGGAAGAAAAATTAATAGGTATTTTAAATATTTAAAAATACCTAGTCTAAAATTTGTTTTAAATATGAAAAATATTTATTATTAAATGAACTTTTAAAATGTTTAATATGCATAAACATGTTATATATAGAATGCAATACAAGAAAAAATATATTACTTTACTATAATATTACAATTTTTCTTTTAAATTGATGTTATAATTTATATATAAGTAATTATGATATATAGCTTAAAGTTAAAAGGGAGTATATGAAATAGAGGTGGGTTAATGACATATTTAAGAAAACCAGAATGGTTAAAGGTAAAATTACAAAGTGGTAGAAATATCAATAAGGTTAGTTCTTTGCTAAGCCAGTATAAGTTAAATACAGTTTGTGAAGAAGCAGGATGCCCTAATCATGGAGAATGTTATAATAAATGTACAGCAGCATTTATGATTTTAGGTAAAAATTGCACTAGAAATTGTAAGTTTTGTAAGGTTACAAAAGATGCCCCAGAAAAAGTTGATCCGATGGAACCATATAATTTAGCGCAAACTGTAAAGGAAATGAACCTAAAACATGTAGTAATTACTTCAGTTACAAGGGATGATTTACTTGATGGTGGAGCTAATCATTTTGCAAAAACTGTAAAAGAAATAAAAAAGCTAGATAGAAAAGTTACGACAGAGGTGTTAATACCCGATTTTAAAGGCGACATTGAGGCATTGAAAACAGTAGTGAATTCTAATCCTGAAATAATTAATCATAATATTGAAACTGTAAAAAATTTATATAATAAAGTTCGTCCTATGGCAATTTATAAAAGATCTCTAGAGCTTTTACAAAACGTAAAAATGCTAAATCCAAATATTTTAACCAAATCTGGATTTATGGTAGGATTAGGTGAAAGTGAGGAAGAGGTTATAGAATTGATGAAGGATTTAAAGAAAGTAGATTGCGATATATTAACTATAGGACAGTATTTAATGCCATCAAAAGAACATATAGATGTTGTAGAATATATTCATCCTAATACTTTTAAAAAATATGAAACTATCGGTAAAGATTTAGGCTTTAAATTTGTGGCTAGTGGGCCATTAGTAAGAAGTTCCTACTATGCGGCAGAAGTTTTTGAAAGCTTATTAAAAGCTTAGAATATAGAATTATATTGTATTTAAATTAAAGACCCAATGCTCTTTTACGGCACTGGGTTTTCAATTTGATTAGTAATTGCTAACTATTTTTTAGTTATAATATAATCTATATATTGATAAATAAGACATTTCTACAATAATAGGTATATAGTAAAATTTAAGGAGTGAAATATATACATGCTTATTTTTATACTAATATTAATAAATATACCAATTTATAAGGCTATATTTAAGTTAATATTTAATAGTATTGATGATTTAAATGAAAGTATTAGGTATTCCTTTACACCAGATTTCTTTTCACTTTTCCGAGGGGAGTATTTTAAAGATAAAATGGCAGAATTTAAGCTTAGCTGCTTTATAATTTCTTGCATACTTGTAGTTACGGTGGAGTATTTTTTCCTTAGCAAAATAATACAGTGGTTTACGAGCTAATTTATATGCTTTGTTTCTCATAACTATTAATTTATTAGTGAAAAATCTATAATAGAGAAGCTTCTATAGAAACCTATGAGTTTGATTAATACAACTTAAAAATAAAATCATACTTCATATATTGATAATCCTTTTATATGCATATATATAATTGAGGTGATAATATTATGGCACTGATAAATAAAGGTGATAAACTAACTATATCTGCAGGACATTGTACTAAAACAGACTCTGGCGCTGTAGGATATAGGATTGAAGCTGAATTAAATAAATCAATAACCAAAGAATTTGTTAAATTATGCAATAAATACAATTTAACAATATATGATGTGACACCATATGGTGAAGATTTATCTGCAAATGAACGCCTAGTAGTAGAAGTAAATAGAGCTAATAATTATAAATCGAAACTTCATATATGCATGCATCATAACTCCTCTGATGGAAATGGTTATGGTACAGAAGTATATGTGTTTTCCAATTCTGGACTAGCTTCAAGTTATGCTAAAGCAGTAGTTGATGCCATATCTAATTTAGGATTTAGAAATAGAGGAGTAAAAGAAAATAAAAGCTTATACGTTCCTAGAGAAACTAATATGTCTTGTATATTACCAGAAGTTGCATTTGTAGATAATAAAAATGATATGAATTTATGGCAAAAACTTGGGCCCTATACCATAGCTAAAAGTATATTTAAAGCCTTAACTGGTATTGATGATAATAATAAAGAAACTATTCCAGCTATGCCTGTAAAAAATATGGAAGATGATGATTATTCCATCAAAGATAAAATAGCACAAATCACTGCCGATATTTTAAATGTAAGAAGTGGACCTAGTATAAACTATTCAGTAATTGGACAACTAAAAAAGAATGATAAAGTTAAGTTATATAAAAAATCTAATGGTTGGTATTCTATATATTATGGCAATAGTGGAGGATATATAAATAGTAGTTATGCAAAGATTTTATAAGTCTAATATCCATTTAATAGAATTTATAATTTGATTATTTCTAGATATATGTTGCAAAAATATTAAATATTGTTATAATGAAGTTAAAGAATTAAATAACCTTATTGCTAGGGGTGCCTTATGGCTGAGAGGGCAGATTTTGCCTAACCCTTGAACCTGATGTGGTTAATACCACCGTAGGGAAGCAGAGTAAATGCACTTTTATATGTATTTTAAGCTTGCCTTTGGCAAGCTTTTTAATTTTAATAAAAGTACATTAAAAATAATAACCTTTCAACATTTTGTTTTAGGAGGTGATAGTATTTTGTCTATATATAGAATTATTGATGCAAATATAAATAGGGTATCTGAAGGTGTTAGAGTATTAGAGGACCTATGTAGATTCTACTATAATGATGAAATAAAAACTAAAGAACTTAGACAATTAAGACATGATGTAAGAAAAACTTTTGACAGTGATGAACTTATAACTTATAGAGATTCAGTAAATGATATTGGTGCTGCTATATCTTTAAAAACTACTGTAGATAAAAAAGAAACTATTGAAGCATTAATAAAATCTAATTTTAAAAGGATACAAGAAGGACTAAGAACTATTGAGGAATTATTAAAAGTATTAGGCTACTATGAATATGGTAAAAAATATGAGACTTTAAGGTTTAAATCTTATTATCTTGAAAAAACTTATCCAAGTAGAAAGTTTTATTTTAAAGACAATATTTATGCTATTTTAGGAGAAGATTTTTCTAATGGAAGAGATAATATTCAACTAACTAAAGAACTAATTGAAAGTGGTATTAAAATAATTCAATATAGAGAGAAAAATAAAGACAAAGTTTACAAATTAAATCAATGTAAAATTATTAGAGAGTTAACTAAAAAAAATAATGTAACCTTTATTGTAAATGATGATATTGATATTGCATTAGCAGTAAAAGCTGATGGTATACATTTAGGGCAAGAAGATATGGATTCACTAGAAGCAAGAAAAATAGCACCTAATATGATAATTGGACTTTCTACTCATAATAAGAATCAAGCTCTTTTAGCTTTAGAAAAGAAGGTTGATTACATAGGTATAGGCCCAATATTTAATACTACAACTAAAAAAGATGTAGAATATTCAGAAGGGCTAGAATATTTAAAATGGGTGTCAAAAAATATAAAATTACCCTCCGTAACAATAGGTGGCATAAAAGAAGAAAATTTAATGGATGTAATAAGCCATGGAGGCAAATGCTTTGCTATGATTTCTGAACTTATTAGTACAGAAAATATAAAGGCTAAAGTTAATAATATTAGAAAAATAATAAATGGGATAAATGAGGAGGATAACTATGAACTACACAACTCAAATGGATGCTGCTAAAAAGCACATTATAACAAAGGAAATGAAGATTGTTGCAGAAAAGGAAAACATAGATATAGAACAGTTAAGAATTTTAGTTGCAGAGGGTAAAATAGCAATACCTGCAAATAAGAATCATAAGAGCTTGTCACCAGAAGGTGTTGGACAAGGTCTTAGAACGAAAATTAATGTAAATCTAGGTATATCAAAGGATTGTGCTAATATTGAAGCGGAACTTGAAAAAGTCAAAATAGCCTTAGAAATGAAAGCAGAAGCTATAATGGATTTAAGTAATTATGGTAAAACTTATGATTTTAGAAAAAAACTAATAGATATGTCACCTGCAATGATTGGTACTGTTCCAATGTATGATGTAGTGGGATTTTATGATAAAGAACTCAAGGATATAACTGTAGATGAGTTTTTCGATGTAGTTGAAAAACATGCTATGGATGGAGTAGATTTTGTTACTATCCATGCGGGCTTAAATAGAGAGACTATAAATACTTTTAAACGAAATAAAAGACTTACTAACATAGTTTCAAGAGGTGGATCATTACTATTTGCTTGGATGGAATTAAATAATCAGGAAAATCCATTTTATGAGCATTTTGATAGATTACTGGACATTTGTGAAAAATATGATCTAACATTAAGTTTAGGTGATGCTTGCAGACCAGGCTCTATAAATGATGCTACTGATGCCTGTCAAATAAAAGAACTTATGATATTAGGAGAACTTACTTTAAGAGCATGGGAAAGAAATGTACAAGTTATAATTGAAGGACCAGGTCATATGGCTATTAACGAAATAGAAGCTAATATGTTACTTGAGAAAAAACTTTGTCATGGAGCACCTTTCTATGTATTAGGACCATTAGTTACGGATATAGCACCAGGATATGATCACATTACAAGTGCAATTGGTGGGGCTATTGCAGCTACTTATGGAGCAGACTTTTTATGCTATGTAACTCCAGCAGAGCATTTAAGACTTCCAAACTTAGAAGATATGAAAGAGGGGATAATTGCTTCTAAAATAGCCGCTCATGCTGCCGATATAGCTAAAAATGTAAAGGGTGCAAAAGATATAGATTATAAAATGAGCAAAGCAAGACAAGCGTTGGATTGGGAAGAAATGTTTAATTTAGCTATTGACGGAGAAAAACCTAGAAGATATAGACGTGAATCCATGCCTGAACATGAAGATAGTTGCACTATGTGCGGTAAAATGTGCTCAATGAGAAACATGAATAAAATTCTTCAAGGAAAAAATATAAATATTTTAAGAGAAGATGATTAAAAAAACATTTCAAAAGTTAATTTTATAAAATCTAATAAAATATAAAATCAGAAGGTATATAATTTAGATAAATAAATTTAAATTATATACCTTTTTTTAATTTCACGTATCTTATAGATAATTTAAATCTTATTATAAAGAAAAGGTTAATTACCTTATTAAAGAGTATGTTGTATCTATAATTATTTTTTTACATTTATCGCAGTGAAATGCACTAACTTTACATCTAGTAAAAAGGTCTGTCTCATCTAAAATAATACAATCTGTACCCTTAAGTTTAGAAAAGATACTTCTTTTGTGAGTTGAATCTACCCATATTAAATTACTTCTTCCATCAGCTTCAATATTTCCTGGACACATTTCATTTTCACAATAGGGACATTGCATAACTAAATCTACTCCTTAATATTTATTATATTTTATAACTTTAATAAAAAGCTTTAAAAGTTTAAGAAAAATATTATTATATTTTAAGACACTATACAATCACTAAATTTAACCAGTTTATGATATCTTCAAATACTTCCTCATTATTTATTTCATTTAACATTTCATGCCTTCCATCTTTATAGATTTTATAATGAAGATTTTTAATGCCTAAACTCTCATATAAATTAATTAAATTTTCTACTCCTTTTCCATATCTTCCAACAGGATCAGCATCGCCAGAAAAAATGAGTATAGGTAAGTTCTTAGGAATTTTATTTAAATTTTCTTCTTTATGAATTATCTTTAGCCCCTTCATTAAATCATAAAAAAAAGAAGTTGTAAAAATAGTTCCACAGTAAGGGTCATTTATAAATTTCTCCACTTCTTCTTCATCTCTTGTAAGCCAATCTACTCTTGTTTTATTTTTATGTATTCTCTTATTATAAGTTCCAAATATCATTCCATCTAAAAGTTTACTTTTTGCTTTTCTTCCACGAATACGCATTTCAATACCAGATATAAAAATACCAAAATTTAATATTAAGCCAGGATTTCCATTAGTTCCTGAAATAATTGCACCATTAACAGTATCCCCATATTCTTCTATATATCTTTGAGTTAAAAAAGACCCCATACTATGGCCCATAATTATTATTGGTAAATTGAGATTTTCTTCTTTTATAAAATTATTTATTTCCTTTAAATCTTCAACCATGGTGTGAAAACCATCATCATCACATATATATCCTAAATCTTCAATATTACTACAAGTTAATCCATGACCTCTATGATCACCAGCATAAACTATAAATCCATTATCTACTAATGTTTTTGCAAATGTTTTATATCTTATTGCAGATTCAGCCATTCCATGAGCAATATTAATAATTCCTTTAACTGAATCCTTATTCTTTGGCTCCCATTTATACATATTCATTTTTAATGAATCTTT
>NZ_JBSVQM010000039.1:0-20024 GCF_054863625.1 Clostridium sp. Marseille-QA1073
CAATATTTTTTATATAAATTTTCAATTTATTATAAATCTATAAACAACAAATTAATGCTTATCTAATTTAGATAAGCATTAATTTGTATATTTATTTTATATACTAATATATTCTAACTAAATAATATTTCAATTTTAAAGTAAAAAATTAATTATTTTTTTCTATTTTCTTCTTTTCAATTTTCTTTCTTACTATTAAATAAACTATTAAATTTGTGGGAATATTAAAAGAACATAATAAACCCCAAAACCAATAATATTTATTTCCTCTTTTTCTTGCATCCCTAAAAACCCATGTTCCTTGTATAATAAGTATTATAAAAAGAAATATATAAATAATCTTGTTATCCATTAGATTCACTTCCTTTTATCTGTTTAATGGATACGATTACCAATACGATAGGCGATACAATTACTGCTAAGATTAAATAAAATTTAATTAGATTTGGAAGAATTATAGAGGTAACTATTCCTATAGCTATAATTAATATACAAATACACAAAAATATTAATAGCTCAAGTTTTTCTTTTCTTCTATTTTTTATCTCCTCACCTTTTAAAATATTTTCTAATATATTTACATTTATTTTTTTATCCTCTTCTATTTTTATAATTGAAGTTAGTTTTTTTAACTTTTGCTCTAATTCCTTTACTTCTGA
Source organism: Clostridium sp. Marseille-QA1073 (assembly GCF_054863625.1). NCBI lineage: Bacteria > Bacillati > Bacillota > Clostridia > Eubacteriales > Clostridiaceae > Clostridium > Clostridium sp. Marseille-QA1073. The sequence goes on from NZ_JBSVQM010000039.1 coordinate 660, forward strand.
TGGATTTTCTTCTATGATTTTATCATTAAATTTCTCCTCATAATACTTGTCTATAATATTTTCTTCTAATTTTCTTTTAGCCACTAATTATTACCTCCTTCCAATCTTCTCATCAAATATTTAACAGAATAATGAAGTCTGGATCTTACTGTACCTATCGGACACTTTAAGATCTCACTTATCTCTTCATATTTATAGGTATAATAATGCTTTAATATAAACACTGCTCTTTTTTCCTTAGGAAGTTCTTTTAATAACATTAATATATTTTCATAATTCAATTTAGTTATAATTTCCTCTTCTATATCTACTTTTGAGATTTCATCATAATTTTCAATAGATACAAATCTTCTTTTCTTTTTTAAACTATCTCTATAAATATTAGTTGCAATAGTAATCATCCAAGTAGAAAACTTACCAGTAGGCTTATATTTTTCTATATTTAATACTACTTTTACTATGGTATCATTTATAACATCAGAGGCTTCATCTGCATTTCCTGTTAACTTTAAAACATATCCTGATAAAATATTATAATTATTTAAAATTAGAGTATTTAATGCACTTTTGTTTCCATCTTGTGCTTCTTTTATCAACTTTTCATCACTCAAAGTGAAACCTCCTTTCTCTTATTTTTCCCCTCATTATATAACTGTTTTTATCATCAAAAAGTTCAAAGTTTTATTTAACTTATTCCTTATATAATAAATCTAAAATAACCTGTTGTGCTAAAAGATACTCATTAATAGGATTTTTTTATTATTCATAGTACATTGGCATAGTAATCCTAAGAATTTAAAATGTTTTTTAAAAGTTATCCAAATATTAAATCCTTGATTTTTGCAATATTAATTGTTATTTAAAGATTTTATTTATGAAAACAAAGATTATGGGCTAAAATTTATTTTGTTATTCTAGAAATTAGTCCCCACATAGATTTTGCTAAAACTCTTGGATATTTAATTGTCCAGAAAGCTGAGAAAAGAAGTTTCAACTCTCCGATTGTTTTTGAAAAAAAATCACTTTTCAACTGTTTTGAAACTTTAACTTTAGAATTAGCACGTTTTATAGTTAATAGTACTATGGATTAGATTTCCAAATGTAAAGCAGTTTTCTCCAATATAGCCTTTATCTCCACAACTGTTGTAAAAAATGGAGCGGTAGCCGTTAAGTCCCATATTGCGACCTCCTTATCGTTCGTATCAGCTGAAGTTAAGATGAAATCTGATATATATCCATCTAGAGCTATGATAGTACGTAATTTAAAAACCTATAGTAAGTTTGTTTCTTGGAAGCATATTTTACCTAGGCAGCCTCCGGCTTAAAAGATCTGTGAAAGTGTGCCCCACCAAAAGCGCATACTGGTAAGTAGGTATTAGTTAGTCTATGATTCTAACCTGATCATGTTGATAGTTAAGGAAACTTAGTTCTTTGCTGAATAACTAACACAAAAGAGATTTTCTAGTTCTATGAAATCTTGTTCTAGTACAAAATTTAGAAAATGTTTCTCTTGGGGATTTTTTTGAGAAAAAAATCCAAACCATGCTTTTCAGAATCAATAGTTAAAAGTTCACCCACTAAGGATAGAGTTATAATTTCACTATCTGACATTATTGCTTTATCATCAAGGTGGCGATACTTTTATGTATGCTGGAGTTACTTTTTGGTAAATATCATCAATTATAACATAAATGACAGTAATAAAATCTTTTAAGTTGTTTATTGTTATAGAATTTTTTATTTAAGTTTGTATATTGCTTTCCTCCTATCATTGATTGTTGGTTCTTTTGATGATAGATTAGCAAAAATGCTAGAGTTTTTCTATTTGTAAATATTGCTAATGATTAACTAGCACAACGAGTTAAAATATTATAAATATAATATATTTCTATAAACAAACCTATGTACCATTTCATACATCTTTTAATTGTAAATTCTATTGAACTATCCTATTAAATAAAAAAAGTGTATGTCATCTTATTAAACAACATACAATTAAATAATCTAATATCTATATGTTATAAAGCTTATCAATCAATAACTAAATATCAAGTTGTATAGTTATATTAAAATATTCTTTTATAAATGAATGCTAAAGTTTTACTATCTATTAAAATAAAGATTCCCAACATTATAAATATTATTGGAACAAAAATATGACTATATTTTTCAATAAATTTTTGGACAAGTGGATGTTTCGAAAGTTTTAGAGCAATAAAACACCATATTGCTACCATGAACATAAAGATTACTACTGTTACTATAATACTTACTAAATCCATCCTTGTAAAAAGAGGTATATAAATTCCAATATTATCTCCACCATTAGCAAAAGTTACACTAGACACTTTTATCACAGCTGAATTAATAAATCCTCTACTGAAAATTTTCTGCTCCCTAATCTCAGTATTAGTTATTTCTTCAAATTTATTATTCTCAATGTCTTTAACTTCTCGATAGGCTATATTTTCCTTGCTTTTACTTTTTTTCTTATAGTCCACATATGCCCTTATTCCTAAATATATTGGCACAAATCCAAGAATACCTATATATTCATATGGAATTATAGATACTCCTAATGCTCCTATGATACTTATTATAACTAATACTCCAATCCCTAAATACTGTCCAATAAATATATGATGAGTCTTCATAGCATTACTTGTTTCTGAGAAAAATATCATAAGTATAAATATATCATCAATGTTGGTACTAATAAAAGAAATAAAAGCCATTATTACTGTGCTAATCACTAAAATCCACCTCTATATTATAATCTTTTGCTTTCATTCTTAATTTATTATAATAAATATTTTAATATACAAATATATATTAAATCTGTAGATTAAAATAAAGATATGTATCCTCTAATAACATTATAGAAAATACATATCTTTGCCTTTAAATTTTATTTGTCATAATTTCCTTTTAAAATTTTATCATTAAAATTTAAAATAAATTGTTTATCATAAAAATCAGAGCCATTTATCAGATTGAAATTTTCAAGTTTATCTATGCCTAAAAGAATTAAAACATTATTGTTTTTATTTTTTGAAGTATTAGAAACTAACATTCCACTTATATTATTATTCTTTATAATAACATCATTAAATTTAATCTCCTCTTTTGAAAAATCTATAGAGAGCTTGTCTATAATAGAGTTAAGTGCTGTATTTTCATTATTATCTCCAATAAATATTAAGCTTTTTTCTCTAAGTTCATTCTCAGTCATATCCTTATCTTCTTTAATTGTAACACTTACTCCTAAACCATTTTCTAGCGTCATTTTTAACGTATTTGCCATTATGTTAGCTCTATCCTTTTCTTCTTTAGACATGTTTGCTTTTGAAGGTTTTACTAAATATACATCATAATTATCTAAAGCTTGTACAAAAAATGCTCCAAAATTATTTTTTCCTTCTTTTCTTAAGTACTCAATCCATTGCTTAGCCTGTTCTCGTTTTTCTTTCCCTTCCTCTTTTTTTATTTCTTTAAGTTCAGACAATTCACTTTCATTCAATTTAAGGTTTTCAGGATAAAAGTTTTTAGAATTGATATCTGATAACAGTTGTTCCTTTGCTGCTTGTCCACCAATTCTTTCAATTACATCTAAAAGTGAATCTAAGGTAGCATTTTTTAACGCATTTTCACCATAATAAGTTCTTATTATTTCTAAAAATTTCTCTTCTCCTAAATTTTGTCTAAGGTTTTCAAATACTAATGCACCCATGCTATAAACTGTTTTCCCCCATTCTCTTGGATTTATTTCATTTACAGATGAATTTATAGGACTTGAAATGTCTTTAAAATAATCCATCCTATCTCTTAAGCTAAGTGTTATGCCAAGAGGTGAATATTTTCCTTGAGTTTTTTCAAAATAATATGCAGTGGAAAAGGCTGTTAAAGATTCATCTAAAAAAGGATTCTTAAATTCATTATTACCTACTGTTACATACCACCATTGATGTGCTACTTCATGAACCATTGATTCTTCTGTAAACGTAGGATTAACATTATATTTCCCCATTTGAATTAATTGAGGATACTCCATAGCAAATCCCTCTACATAGGTCTCTACAGTATCAAATTCCTTATATGGATACTTGCCAAAGTTTTTGCCAAAGAAACTTAATGCATCTATAGTTAAATTTAGTAATTCTTCAGCATTTTTAGTAGTATTTTCATTTCCATCATAAATATAAAAGCTATTAACTGTTATGCCATCTACTTCTTTAGTAATAACTTTAAATTCTGGACTCATAATAAATACAAAATCTCTAACTTTTTCAGCTATAATATCATAGGTTTTAGTACCATCTTTTTCGTTTTTACTTGAATTAGTTATACCGGTAGAAGCCAATTCCATATTACCCGGTACATTTATAGAAACCTTATAATTTGCTATATCACTATAATTGGATTCTCCTACAGGATGGAAAGGATTTTCATCCCAAGTATCAGTTTCAATATCATAAATAGATATTATTGGATACCAATTTGTAACAGAATAAACTTTATCATAATATCCTAATCTATTTTGGCTCATTGGTAATTTAAGTGTAAAATTTATTTTTATGTCTACCACTTCATTTGGCTTTATACCTTCTGTAGGTATAATTTTTAAGATTTGATTATCTTGACTAAATTTCATTTCCTTGTTTCCAATAGTAACTTTAGTTATATTTATATCACCAATTTCTTCTTTCTCAAGTTTTTCTTTTTGTATGCCTATAGTTGGCATTGTCTCTACACTTCCGTAAGAATCAGCATATAGATGAAATACTAGTGATTTGAGATTTTTTCCATAAGTATTAGTAAATTTAACACTTTCAGTAGCTGTGAAAGTTTTATTAGGTTCATCAAATTTGACATCAATATTATATTGAGTTAAATTATTTTCAATATTAGTTACAGAATTTTTTAACTTATCATTAGATAATTGCAATTCTGTCATTGCAAATACTAAAGATGAATTAAAGGATAGTAGCATTACTAATACTAAAATACTACTTAAGATTTGTTTGCAAAATTTTCTCTCAAACAATTAAAATCATCTCCATTTACTATTATTTTTTACTTATTATGTATATCATATCATATTTTATAAAATTATGTATATTATTACTATATATAGCACTAATGTAATTATTATATAATTTAAATAAAAAATGATGGATGCCTTGACTTTTTACCAATGCATCCATCATCTCTAATATACTAAGATTATTTTTATTCAGTTTTAATAAATCTTAAAATGATTAAAGTATTTTATTTTCTACAAGCTCTTTTCTATTTATTTATATTAACTAACTGGCTTGCATGATTGAATTTTTAGTGCTGGTGATTGAGGTGGAATTGAACTGGTCATTATTGCACTTAATCTAATAAATACAACATCACCTTTTGCAAAATTACCTTCTTTAACTTCTTTACCTTCACAATCTAAAATTTTAGTATCTGGTCCAACGACAGCTACTAATTTTTCTTTATATACCTTCTGTCCTTTTATGTATCCTTGTGCTAATACCATAGTATTTCCTTGGTTATCTTTATTAACTTCTAAAACTTCACCCATAAATATTGGGCCTCTATGTTTTTCTCTAGCCATTACAGGAACACCTATAGAAACAATAAAAAGAGCAACTAAAGCTGATATTATTATATTCTTCATCTTCATAATTTTAAATGCCTCCTTACATATTTTATACAAAATTATCTTTTGCTATTAATAAAATATTATTCTTTATATACTAAAATACTTTTTTAAATAATATTATATTTTTAAATTTATAGTTTCTTCAACACAGAAGTTTTTTAATTATTTGCAAAATGTTATTATTATAATAATTACTAAATCATGGAGGAAGGTATATGTTTAATAATATTAAGGTTATATATTTTGACATGGGAAATACTCTTTTACATTTTCATTACGGTGATTCTAATGAAGAGAAAGATATGGCTGGACTTCACAAACTAACTGAATATTTAAATAAATTCCACTCTAAAATAAGCTTTGAAGAAGTTAGAGTAGGATTTTATAATAACTGGATGAGTATTATGAAATTGAGAAAAGAAACTCTTATAGAATATCCTATTGAAGAATTTCTAAATGAATTTCTTAAAAACTATGATGTATATCTTACAATTAATCAATGTATTGAAGCAATACATATATTTTATGATGAATATAAAAAACAACTGCACTTCGAGGAAGATCTCTATAAAACCCTAAATAAAATAAAAGAAAAAGGATATAAAATAGGAGTAATTTCTAATACTTGTTATTATGATGAAATTATGATTGATTGTTTTAAAGTTTCAAATTTATATGAGCTAATTGATGATTTTACCTTCAGCTATTCTCTAAAGCTATGTAAACCAAGAGAAGAAATATTTAAAAAAGCCTTAGAAAAAATGAATGTATGTGGAAAAGAATGTCTTATGGTAGGTGATAATTTAAAATGTGATATTAAGCCAGCCTTAGATTTAGGTATGAAAACTATATGGTTAAACAAAAATCAAAGTAAAAATCCTACAGAAATAAAACCACATATCATAATTTCTAATTTACATGAAATAAATAATTATATATAATCAATTCACAATTAAGAATTGATTAACTGTAGCGGCGAACAGTGTTTGCCATATATTATTGAATAAACATTAAATTATAAGAAACATTAAAAGAACTGGCGAACACTGTTCGCCCCTACAATGACTAGCAATTGCATTGCTAGTCAAAAAATTCCATTAAAGAAATTAGTTTTATTAGAACTAATTTCAACCATAATTATTAATTGTCCATTGTTTAAAGTTATAAATTGAAATACTCAAGTATGCAATTATAAAGTTAATTTTCAATATAGTTTTTTATCTATATATCCATATCTCTCATTTCAATTTCAGTACCTTCTGGCGCTTTAATTTTAAATATATGCCCATTTTCAACTTTATAAATTTCTTTTCCATTTTTAATCTTGAAATTGTTATAACCTAATTTTTTTATCCTATCAAATTCTTTCTGAATATCCTCAACTAAAAAACACATGTGTACTATTCCTTGATTTAATGAATTCCAGCTATTTAACTTCTCTCCCTTTTTACCAGTTTGCAATTCAATCATAAATGTTCCTAATCTCAGCCAAGTATTAAAATCTCTGCTATGAAAATTTGCTGTTTCTGTAACTAATTCAAAACCTAAAATTTTAGTGTAAAATTCAAGCGATTCTTTATATTTTTCTGTTTGAATGCAGACATGATGCATCATCTTTATGCTCATAGTATATTCTCCTTTATATGCCTAATTTTAAAATAGTATTTTCTATTAAATTATATAGGATATTAATATAAGTTGAAATAATTAAAATTATCATATATATGATAAAAACTTAAATAAATTTAATAAAGAAAAAAACCGTGGTTACCCACGGGAAAAAATTTTTTTTATTATATCAGAAGGGAATACTAATTGTGACTTAGTTATTAACATACTAAGTCACGCTTAATATCTATGATAATATTAAAGATTATTAGCTTTTAATTAAAATAATTTTATGAGATTATTCCTTGCAATATTTCTTCCATTATAAATCTCATTCCATTAAAACCAACCAGTGGTTTTCTATCATATATAAGTATCTTTTTTACATTTGGACTACTAATTTGTATTTTTGAGGCTGCTTCATTTAAACTGTAAATAAATTCTCCATCCCCTAATAGCAGATTAGTCTTACTATTTATTAGCTCATTTTTCTTACTATCTGTAGGGTTTACATATAGCTTTCTTTCTATTTTCTCATTAAGCTTCATATATTCACCTTTTAAATTGTGATTTATTACTACAGATTCTACTCCAAGACCTAATTCTTCTTCTACAAATCTACTCATTCCGTTTACAACATCGTAATATCCAGTAACTAAACACTTAGTATTATTTATTACCTTTCTTGTGTGATGTTTAAATCTTACAAGAGCTTCTCTACATTTAATCTTACTTCTTTCTAAATAATCATTATTACATTTTATTCCTGTTAACTTTTCTATAGAGTTAATAAAATCTAAAGTACCACTAGTTCCATAAAGGCATGGAGTTATATACTCCATATTATATTTTTTCTTTAGTATTTTTGAAGCATCTATTCCTTCAGACCTTACAACTATATTAAAACTTGCTTCAGAAGCTTTTTTTATTTTTTCTATAGAACTTCCATTTGTAAATATTGTGTGTATTTTCATTCCAAAGCCCTGTAACATAATTTCTTCTATTTCTAATAAATCACTATTAAAATTATAATAATCTGGAGTAAATCCAATTATGTTATAAGTCATATACTTTTTCTCCTTAGGAGGCTCTACAATTTTATCACATAACATTTTTAATGCTTCTCTTACACCTAAAGAGAAATCTCCTTTTATTTTTCCAAAATATAAGGGGATGGCTTTTCCTTCTAGCTTACCACCCATCTTAAGAAGAAAATCTTCTCCATCGAATCCAATAATTGAACATAAAGTTGATGGAGCTACGAAAATAATTTCGGGTTTTCTATCATCATATATTTCTAAAATTCCTTTTTTAAGCGGTTCTATGTCTCCAGAAATAATTTGAGATTCATTTAATCGGCAGCAATAAACTTCTCCTTCTCTATCAACATTAAATTTTTCATACATGGAATTTAAATAATGAGCTGTGCTTATAGCTCCATATTCTACAATTATGCTATTTTTAATGTTTAAAAGTGTCCATAAAAAACCCATTCTAAAGTTAGGTAATGGTAAAAAACTATTATTCATGTCTATCCCCCTTTACAATTTTATGATTCTTTCTATCCTAAGAAAGTTACTACTAAAGATACAGTTATATTTATTAATTAAATCACAAATATTTCTATAATTTAAAATTCAATCAATGCTATAATAAGATTTTAAATTTCGATTTTAAAATATAAATAAAAAAACTTCTCAACCACAATGATTAAGAAGTTACATACCAATATAAATATACACTAATTATGTATATTTAATAATTTCAAAATAACACTCACCATCTCTCGTAGTTTAACTGTGTTTAGATCTAGGCAGGTCTTCTGGCTAAAGAATCAACACTTTCCTAACCTTCCCAAACAAAAGTTCAGTGGCACAACTAGGAAAATTCCTCTCTTACAGCGACGGGATCGCGTGGGATTTACACCCAACTTCCCTTTTAATCAATTAAAATATTTTAATTGAACCTAATCTATTCTATTAACTTTTCAACATTTAAAATGTTATCATAATTCAAAATATTTTTCAAGTAGTAAACTATAATAATTTTCCATATTTAAAAAATTTATAAATATTAGCCATGGACATTTCTCAGTTATCACTGAGAAATTTAGAATTGATCTTGTAGCGGCGAACAGTGTTCGCCATATATTATTGAATTATTAGATACCTAAAAAACTAGCAATTGCATTGCTAGTCAAAAAGTACATTAAAGAAATTATTTTTTCAAAAAATAATTTCCTATAGAATAAATAAAGTACTAGATAAATCTAGTACTTTATTTCTCTACTACTTCTGCTTGTTTTAATGTGTAACTTTTTTTAAATTTTTTAAAACATATAAATGACACTATTAAACTTATACTTTCAGCAAAAGGTACTGTTAACCACACACCATTAATCCCTAAAATTTTAGGTAATATTATAAGTCCTATTAAAATAAATACAATACCTCTACTAATAGAAACTATAGATGATGCTCTTGCATTTTCAATTGATTGGAAATAAGAAACCATAGAAATATTGCATCCCATAAATATAAACGCCATGAAATAAAGTTTTATACCTCTTACAGTCATAGTCATTAATTCAGTATTCTCATTATTAAATAAAGAAACTATAAATTTAGGGAAAATCAAACCTATAGAATAAAATATTATTCCAAATATTCCTGCTGTTATAATAGCTAATTTTAAAGATTTATAAACTCTTTTTTCTTTTCTAGCACCATAATTTATACTTATTATTGGCTGTATTGCTTGTGCTATACCATAAAATATAGCTGCACAAATTAATGATATATTAGCTATTATACTATAGGCAGAAACACCTATAGAGCCTACTAATCCCCAAATCACATTATTAAAAGCAAATATTATCATTGCATTTGACATTTCCATTATAAAACTTGGTGTACCATTTTTAAATATTCTAGTTATAGTATGAATATTTAATTTAAATTTATTAATTTTTAATTTTAAAGTATTGTTACCTTTTATAAAGTGAAGACTTAATAAAAGTAAAGTTATTGTGGGAGAGCAAACTGTAGCTGTTATTGCCCCTTTCATTCCCCATCCTAATTTCATTATAAATATATAATCTAATACTACATTTGAAAGGTTACCTATTAGTACACTCCACATAGCAAGTTTTGGATTTCTATCATTACGAACAAATACTGCTAGCATTTGAGATAATATAAATGCAAAACTAAACATCATTAATAGTCCTAAATAATCTTTAACTAGCGGAAATATTTCTTCTGTAGCTCCTAAAAAATAGCATAGCTGATCAATGAATACTACACCAAAAAAAGTAAATAAAAGTCCTAAAAATATACTTATTATTATGGAAGTTGTAAATATTTCATTAACCTTATCATATTCTTTTTGTCCCATAGATACAGAAGCTGCTGTAGCTCCTCCAATTCCTAATAAAAGCCCCACAGCACCTAGTACATTATACATAGGAATAGCAATGCTAAGAGCTGCTAATCCTTCACTTCCCACTCCACGCCCAATAAATATAGTATCAAAAAGTATATTTAAAGATATCCCAAGCATACCAGCAATACTTGGAACTAAATATTTAATAAATATCTTTTTTATATCATCATTTAATAAATCTGCTCTCTTGCTCATATTATTACCTCCCTTAAAATAAAATCACAGCTAAAAGTTATTTTAAAGGTTATAGTAGCTATAATGTCAAGAGTTTTTAATAGGAATTTGTATTTCTTTTATATATTCACCTTTATAATCGGAAAAAGCACTATCTATTATAGTTATTAATATACCGTCACCTATAACTTCTAATTTATTATCTTTTATATATTTCATCAATTCTTCATAATATTTTCCACATTCATCATTATCCCCATTATATGCAATAGTGGCATATTTACCTTTAGGTAAAATATTTAGATGCTCTCCATTTATTATATTTTCTTCAAATATTAATCCTACGGTTTTACAATGATTATAGTTACCTTCTTCTATATCTTCCTTTGACGTAATACATGCTATTACTCCATTAAAGAGTGAAAGATCATCTTTAAGCATTTTATACAGTTCTTTCAAACCATACTCAAAGTCTATAGTGTCAATATTATGCTCTAAATTAAAATACGCTATTTTTCTAGATTTTAACTCTCTAATAGAGCATTTATAAGCACTATCATTATTTTGATAACTTTCAATTAGTTCTACTCTGCTTCTTATACTGTTTAAATGTTTATTAAGGGTTTCTATTTCTCTTATTATCATTTTTTCTTGATGCTTTAATAACCTTATCATAGAATTTAAATCTCTATCATGAAAATAATCTTTAATTTCTTCTAATGGAACGCCTAGCTTTTTAAAGAATAGTATTGAATCCAAGGTAGCAAACTGCTCAATGTCGTAGTATCTATATTTATTTTCATAATCTATATGTTGAGGCTTAAAAAGACCTATTTTATCATAATATCTTAGGGTTTGTGAAGATATATTATGAAGTTTAGCCATCTCACCTATTAAAACCTTATTTCTCACAAGCGCCCTTCCTTTCAGAATGTTTTTATTTAATGTTAATATTTAAAATAATAAGTTAAAGATGTTTATATAGAAAAAGCCTTGTCATAAAAATAGACAAAACCTTTAAATATTATATTATGCTAACTAAAAAAACATATAATGAACAACACGTATATTATTTAGTGTATTGCTTTGCTCTTTTTATAAGTTTTCCATATAAATAAACATCATGTGCATCAAAATGTTCAATTGTAAACATTTTGGTTTTAAACCATGCCACATCAGTGTTCTCGTCTGGCTTTACTACCAATTTCTCAAGTTCATTACATATAAGTATATATGCTACTGATAAATGCAAGTGAGAACTCACATATTTTCCTCTCTTATTATGGCCATGAACCGGAAGAATATCAACAGATGCAATTTTTTTAGATAGAGGGACTATATTTAATACGCCCGTTTCTTCTCCTGCTTCCTTAATAGCTACATGCAATAAATCTGAATCACCATCAGCATGTCCACCTGTCCACGCCCATACTCCACGAATATTATGGTGAATCATTAACACTTTATCTAATGATTTATTCATTATAAATCCTGAACTTGTAATATGCGCAATCTCATTTGTCCTTAGCAAAACATTATCTCTATACTGGTCAATATAATTTAAAATTATTTTTTTGTCGTTGTATTCCTGCTGATTATCTGGTATGAACTTAATAATTTCTTCTACAAAATCCATCTTCTCTGTACCTCCAAAATTATGTACAACGTAAAAGCTAGCTATTACTTCATACTTATAATGTACAAAATAAAAAATTCTTCTTTAGATAAATATTTTATAACTTGAATATTTTTCTCTTTTTAAAAATCATGAGTTGTTCTTAATGATTCTTTTTAACCCGCCAGTGTCTTGAAGAAGCCTTCTTGAATTATCCTGTTCTATTCTTTATCTAATTCTTCTATAGCAGAATATTTCCTTAGCTTCAATATAGCACATTATGCCCTCTAAAGTAATTTATTTGAATTAGGATTGTTCAAAAACCATTTCTTAATTATACTTTTTTCATGCAATAGTCTTACATTAATAGCTTCTCACTTCTGCTTCCATCTTTGTTTAATATATCAAAATATTCCATAAATCCTCTTCCTAAATTCATATATATGTTTCATAATTAAAATTATCTTCAAAAAAATTATACCATATTTAACTAAATATGCATCAATATGTTTAGTAAATATGGTATAATTATTCATAATTTTCTTTTAATTCAAATTGTTACTTATTTGGGTTCAGCGTCCTTAATTTTAGATAAGTTTCTTTGCCACTTGCCCAATTTTTTAAATTAATTAAACGCTCACCATTATCTCCATGCTCTTCATTGTTAAAAGCCTCCTGTAGTCTTTCACAGGGCAGCTGTGAGCAATGTCCACAATGATTGTATCCCTTATCAATGGAGCATTTTGCAATTGAACACTCTCCCCAAAAGGGCTTACTTTTACAATCTTGACAGCCTGGACAGTTTGTTTTTTCCTTCCATTCGCATACCCCACAGTAAGCACCACACATTCCAATCATTTTCTTATCCATATATAATTCCCCATTCTTATTTTTAAAAATATTTTATTTTTAAAAATTTCTCCTATATAAAATAAGTCATGAAATTTTTATTTAACTTGTTAAAAATTTTCCTATAAATATCTCTAAAACTACTAATTAAGAAATCTTAAATCTTCAAATATATTATCAATCCAAACTTGAATATATTTTGTTTCAAACTTTAATATGCAGTATTCAGGATCATTAATTCCAAGTGGGAAATGCTCTATAAACCAGTCTTGCCAAAGTTCTTCTTTTATATTTTTATCTTCTACAATGGTAATATCACCATTTAATGTAATGTTATTACGATCTACATTATAACAAATGCTAGCCTTACAATTCCTTTGAAAATTCTTAGTCTTATTAGAGCTTGTCCCTGTAGAAAACCATGCAATATTTATTCCTTCTGTCTTTAAATTTGAGATTGTAGCAGTTCTTGGATAGCCATCTTCATCAATGGATGAAATGGTAGCCACTTCTGCTCTCTCCATTAACTCTTCAGCCTTTATAAGTAAATCTTTTGTCATAGAAAAAACATCCTCTCTATCTTTTTTCTACATGATATCATAGTGAACTTGCCAACTGTATGTCATGTTCATTTATACTTATTTAAAATATTTTCTGCACATACTTTCAACTGATCTATTATAGATTTAGGTGATAAAACTTCTACCTTGTCACCTAGTCCCATTATAAACTTTATGGCAAAATCATGATTAGTATAATGCAAATCAAATTTAATACGATTATCTTCAGTGATTTCATATGAATTCACCCCATAGCTTTCAACCACTTCATACTCAATAGATCGATCTATAAGCATAGTGATAACTTTTTCATCTTTAGTAAAATAATTATCTAATTCAGTTAGTCCAGTTGGAATGTGACGAATAGTAAATCTTATATCACTTTCTTTAACAGAATTCATTCTATTAAGCTTAAAAAGTCTAAAATCCTTACGTAATTTACAATAACCAAAAACATACCATGCAGACCATTTAAAAGTAATAAAATAAGGTTCTACACATCTTTTAGATATTCCCTTAGGAGAAAAATATTCAAAGGTCACTTCACTTTTATCATAAATTGCTTTTCTTAATATACTTATTTTCTGAGAAAGGCTTGTTTTATAAAATGAAGATAAATCTATAAACATGTTATTACTAATCGATATAATATCCTCTCCCTTTGGCATAAGCTTTTCTAAAAGTAACTTAACATTGCTATCATGTGATATGCTTTCTATACTTTTTAAGCCTATCATTATATTATCAAGCTCCTCAATGGTCAATATATTTTTATTAAGCTTATATCCCTCCGAAATGCCAATACCTCCATTGCCATCTTGATAGGTTACTATTGGTATGCCAGCTTTACATAAATCTTCTATATCTCTATATATTTGTACGTATTGATACTTCAAATTTTTCAGCTAAATCCTTTGATTTTACTTTATCATTATTTAAAAGAACTGTTATTATGCCTAGTAATCGATCGATTTTCATTGTAATACTCCCCTTTGATAATATTTCTGCATAATCGTAGTGGCGTACAGTGTTCGCCATATATTATTAGATGTATCTTAAACTATAAAACGTACTAAAAAGGACTGGCGAGCACTGTTCACCCCTACAAGAAAACACTAGCAATTGTATCGCTAGCTAAAAAATCCATTAAAGAAATTATTTTTGATTAAAAATAATTTCCATCTTAATTGTGCACTTTGTATTGTGAATTGTGAATTAAAATACTAAAAGTTTTAACGTAGTTTATTTATATATTACAGCTTATTATAATAAAATACCGTAAAACTTACTACTAAGTAATACGGTACTAAAATATATATTAATATCTTTAAATCTTATTTATTAAATTATTGGTGCATCATTTAACACGATAATCATACATTGTATAGAATTCTAACATTATAAAGATTTTATATATAAATTTTTAGATAATTGTCTAAGTCTATTCTCATCTAATATATATACTGTTTTATTCTTACATTTTATAATTCCTTCTGTTTCAAGCTCTTTAAAAGTTCTGTTTAAGTGCCTATAGGTTGTTCCTAAAAACTGAGCAATTTCTATAAAAGATGAACTTAAAATTATATAATCTTTATCTGTTATATGCTCAACTAAATAGCTAGATAATCTATTTATAAGGGGATATACAAAGTTGTAGGAACTATTATTAATAGTTGCATAAAGTTTTTCACTTAAAGAATCTATTAAATGGTGCAAAAACTTTATATTGTTTAAATATTTTTCCTAAGTATATCTGCAGGCATTGCTATCAAATAAGTATCTTCTATTGCATCTATATTGCACCTTATAGGTATATTTTTTAAAAGCTCTAAATCTCCTATGGTGTTAAATTCTCTATAAAATTTTAAAAACATAGATTTTCCATTTTCAAAAAGATAAGAAATTTTAATTTTTCCATCTACAAGTAAATAATAGTACTGAAGCTCAGATTCTGCTTCTAGTATATATTCATCTTTTTCATAAAAATGAAGTTGTGTATACTTTAACATATGTCTATCAAAAATATTTTCCATATTATGTTTATCAATATAATAGCTTAAAAGATTATTATCTAAAATTCTTCTCATAAGATCCTCCTAACATGACATATGTCATGTTCAAGCTCATAGAAATATTGTAATTTATTTATATAGTATTGTAAAGTGTAGGAGGAATTTATGTATGTATAAAAACTTAGCACTTATAAATGGCGTTATACTTGCCATAATGATTTTTTTAAATGGAATGTTAGCCAATATAACAGGACCTTATATGAGTACTCTAATCTTTCATATACTAGGATTTATATTGATTATAATTATATCTATAATAAAGAAAAATAGACTTTCAAATTTAAAGAAATTACCGCTTATGTTTTTTCTCCCGGGTATACTAAGTGTTATAACTATACTTTTAAACAATATATCTATCCCTAAAATAGGATTAACCCTTACTATAGGAATAACTTTATTTGGACAACTTGTAATGTCCAGCTTAGTAGAGCATTTTGGATTATTTGGAATGCCAGTTAACAAATTTAAGAAAGAAAAAATATTAGTATTTTCAATAATTTCATTTGGAATAATAGTTATGATTACCATGTAAGGAGAGATAATATGATGTATATATTCTTATCATTCTTAACTGGAGTGACAATAGTTATAAATATGATGTTAAATGGAAAAGTTGCTCAAAAAGAAGGTATGATAAATGGAGTTATTATAAACTACCTAATGGCTACCATATCATCTATTTTATTATGCGCTATTATGATAAACTCCATGCCATCTTACTCTTCTATAAAGTCTATTTCCATCCCCTATTTTTTAGGGGGATTCATAGGAGTTTTAACAACTTATATGTTTAACATTATAGTTCCTAAAGTCCCAGCAGTATATGTAGTTATACTTCGCTTTATAGGCCAAATGCTTGCAAGTGCTATTATAGATTATATATACCTAGACATTTTTTCTCAAGGTAAGATAATTGGAGGAGCACTATTTCTTATAGGACTTATAATTAATGCAAGAATTGATAATAAGTATAAACAAAAAGACCTTAAATTAAATAAAAATGTTTAAATCTATTGAATTATCCAATATTCTAAGGCTCTTTTGTAAAAGAATTTGTATGTTACAATTAGAACTATTAAATTCAATGGATCTTGCTCTGATGTGCACTGCACCCTTATACAATGAGGGATTGACAATTTAGAATGGAGAATTGTTAATACTTCTCTTTTATATGAGAAGCTTTGAATTGATTTATTTTTAAAGTCACACAGTCACTTCTATTAATAAGTCTATTTAAAGAAATTAATTTCAACTACAGTTGTGAATTTTGAATTGTACATTCTTTAAAATTACAGCTATCTTAGCTATACATTAAATCTAAATTAATTTATATATACGAGGAGGTTTATTATGAAATATGAGATTATAATATTTGATGCGGATGATACTTTATTTGATTTTAGAAAATCTGAAAGACATGCTTTTAAAAATACTATGGTTGAATTTAATATAAAATATGATGAAAATTATCATTTAAAAATATACAGTGATATAAACACAGCTATATGGAAAGAATTTGAGGATAGACTCATTACCCAAAAAGAATTAAAAATTGAAAGATTTAAAAGATTATCTGATAAATTAAATATTAACTTTAATGAGGTTGAATTTGCAAAATCATATATGAAGCATTTGTCTTTTGCATCTTTCTTATATGATGATAGTATGGATCTTATAGAAAGTTTACATAAAAATTATAGACTTTCTATAATAACTAATGGTCTTACAGAAGTTCAAGATAATAGAATAAGAAAATCTGCTATAGCAAAATACTTCGAGGATATAGTAATATCTGAGGAAGTTCAAGTATCAAAACCAGATTCTAAAATATTTGAGATAGCTTTAAACAATATGAAATATACTGATAAAAGTAAGGTGTTAATGGTAGGAGATAGCTTAACTTCCGATATACAAGGCGGAATAAATTTTTGTATAGATACCTGTTGGTTTAATCCTGATAAAATTACAAATAAAACAGAAATGAAACCTAATTATGAAATTTCCAATTTAATGGAGCTTAAGGATATACTTAGAGAACATAGATAAACTACCTTAAAGGTTAGTGTATAGTTAGATATATATAGTTCCATAATGGATTATTATTTTTTTAGGAAGTCATTTAGACTTCCTAAATGAACATTAAATGAACATTTCTAATTTGCAAAATATATATGTTTTTATAAAAACTATTATAATTGTATTGCTATCAATATAAGTATGGTATAATTTGATATAAAAAACAAGTTATTGTTTATACACATAAAATACAATTTTAGGAGGTGCACTTTATGAAAGGTTTTGGAATGAAATCAATAAATCAACCAGGATGGCTGGAAAAGGAAAAGCCTGTAGCAGGTCCTTTAGATGCAATTTTACGTCCTATCGCAGTTGCTCCATGTTCTTCTGATGTTCATGTTTTACATGGAGGATCTAGTGAAAAGAAAGATTTAATATTAGGTCATGAAGCTATTGGAGAAATTGTAGAAGTAGGTAGTATGGTTACTCGTTTTAAAGTAGGAGATATTGTAGTAGTTCCTGCTGCTACTCCTGATTGGCTTGCCTTAGGTGTTCAGGGAAAATACAATGCTCATGATACTGGATTAATGGGAAGCTTTAAATTTTTATCTTCTAAAGATGGTGTTTTTGCAGAATTTTTTCATGTAAACAATGCAGACTCCAATTTAGTTTTATTACCTAAAGGCATGGCACCAGAAGCAGCTCTTATGACTGTTGACATGATGTCTACAGGATTTCATGGTGTAGAACTTGCAGAAATTGGTTTTGGGGATACCATGGTAGTATTAGGTATTGGTCCTGTTGGACTTATGGCAGTAGCTGGAGCTAAATTAAAAGGAGCTGGAAGAATTATTGTTGTAGGTACTAGACCAAACTGTATTGAAATTGCAAAAGAATATGGTGCAACAGATGTTGTAAGTTATAAAGAAGGAGATATTGTTCAGCAAATTTTAGGACTTGTAAAAGGTGGAGTTGACGCTGTTATTATTGCTGGAGGAAATCAAGATAGCTTTGCTCAGGCTATTGCTATGACAAAAGAAGGTGGTATAATTGCCAATGTAAACTTCTTCGATGTAAAAGATACATTGAGTATGCCTGCTTATCTTTGGGGACTTGGCATGAGTAATAAAGATATCCGTGGTGGATTTTGCCCTGGTGGTGCATTAAGAATTCAAAAACTTCTTAACATGGTACAATATAATCGTGTTGATACAACTAAATTAATTACTCATAGATATTATGGATTTGATAAAATTGAAGAAGCATTTCATATAATGGATAAGAAACCAGCAGATTTAATTAAACCTGTGGTATTTATTAATTGGGATTAATTTAAATTTAAGTATATATAAAAATTAAATTAATTATATA
>NZ_JBSVQM010000004.1:0-257056 GCF_054863625.1 Clostridium sp. Marseille-QA1073
CCTTTCTTTCCATTATAGGAAAAGAAGAATGGTATAGAAAATATCATCATCCATTGTATGTTTTCTACGAATAATCCATTATAGCTAAAATCGCTGCCCATAAATAATAATGAAAATATAGAATAAAATAAAACTAAAGAAAGCTTTTTATCTCTAAAATAATAGAAAATAAAGGTAAGTATAGGACCTAAAATAGAACCTTCCGTAAATAATGATAAAAATAGTATTATCATTATGGATAAAGAAGTTAAAGGTTTATTAGTTTCTTTATCACGTATTTCAATAAAATTTAATAATACTACAGAAAATGCCATGGATAAGAAGATATTATTTTTAACCCCTCTAATATCAGTGAAGATAATAGAAAATATTATAGGAGCTAAGAGAATTATAACTCCACAGAAAATTATTCTAAACATGTTTTCAGAAGGGGTCTTATATGCAATATAAGTTGACAGTAGTACTGTAGCTGTAATTACAATACCAACTAAATATATATTTACGTTTCCACTAGTTATTCCAGAAGGAAAGATAGTGGTTATTAATATATTACCAGATGCCATTATTCCAGATGCAACAAAAAGTCTTTTTGCATAATTGTATTTGCTTCTTGTATGAAAATACCCATCTATTAATAAAAAGAAAAATGTAGGTGCTACTAATCTTCCTATGTAGTGAAACCATAAAGGGGTATTAGGTATGAAACTTGCTATATGGTCAAGTAACATAAAAAAAAGCATTAAAAGTTTTAATTGAAATCTATTAAACATAATGGAACCTCCTTTAAACTGTATTTTACAGGTTTTAATATAGATATTTTAGATTACTTAATTCACAGTGCACAATTCACAATTATGGATATTTCTCAGCAGAAGCTGAGAAATTTAAAATTGATTCTCATTTTTAAGATAGTTTATTTATGGTCATAAATTCCAATACGTGTATAACTAAATTCTAATATATGTAAATTATAAAGTAAATATTTTCAAAGTATATAGTATAAGAATTAATTATTTAAATTAATAATAATTGTTATTTGATATTGATAATTGTTTTCATATAGTATATAATGAAATCATAAAGGGTATATAAAACACAAAATGAGAAAAAATAAGGTAATTAGAATTTAAGGAGGAAAAATGTATGGAAAGATTAGTAGGTAGAAAAGCACCAGATTTTAAGATGAATTCAGTTACTGGTGATGGAAGTGATTTTAAGGAGATAAAGTTATCAGATTACAATGGTAAATGGCTAGTTATGTTTTTTTATCCATTAGATTTTACTTTTGTATGTCCAACAGAAATTACAGGATTCAGTAAAAGAGCTGATGAATTCAGAGCAATGGGTGCAGAGTTATTATCAGTAAGCGTTGACTCAGAATATTCACATCAAGCATGGATAAAAAATGGTCTTGGAGAAATTAATTTTCCTATGGCTTCAGATATAACAAAACAAGTTTCAAAAGAATATGGTACACTTGTTGAAGAACAAGGAATTTCTTTAAGGGGATTATTTATAATTGATCCAAGTGGAGAAGTTAAGTATTCAGTTGTACATGACTTAAATGTTGGTAGAAGTGTTGATGAAACATTAAGAGTATTAAAAGCACTTAAATCAGGAGGACTTTGTCCAGTAGATTGGCAAGAAGGAGATAAACATCTATAGTCAATTTTTATCCACATATTAAATAGAAGTTTAAAATTTAAATAGCATTTATATAAATTAAAAGATGCATGTATATTACGTTATACATGCATCTTTTTTCTTATAATCGTATTTAATAGAGATTAGGATATATGAATAGCTGTGCCCTTTGGTATATTATCATATATCCACTTAGCATTTTCTAGAGCTAGGCGGACACATCCATTAGAAATAGCCATTCCCAGTCTTCCATCTCTTATAGAACCATCAAGGTTATATATAATTGAGTGAAAGAGATAGTTACCTTTTATTTGGGTGTAATACCTAGCTATATATCCATGGTTAGCACCAAAAGAGAGTCCTTTAATTCCAACAGTGAAATTTCCTTTAGGAGTAGGGGTAGATGGCTTCCCAATTGAGCATAAGTAACTTTTGATAAGTTTCCAATTATTTTTTGAACCTTGAAATATATTTACTTTAAAATTTTTAGTATCCACCCAAATGAAATAATTAGTGCTGCTAGCAAAATTGTTTTTATTTACAAAATCTGTAGCTGTAGATATATAATTTGGATCCTTTCTAAAGGCATCGTTTAGTGCTGTTACTTTATACTTAATTAGACGATAAGGTCTACGTAATAAGTTTTTTAGTGTATCTTTCATTATCTTCTCCTATAAAATACTACCTTACTTATATTATATAAAGAACATAGTAAATATTTCATATTATGTTAGAGCAAATTATGTCATTTTTAATAATATAGTATAAGGATAATTATATAAATTTTATTTATTTGCCCAAGTATTGTATTGGGAGGTGGGTTAATGTCGGCTATTGTAAAAGTTAATAATGTTAACATGAGCTTTTATACTTTAGAAGGAGAACTTCAAGTTCTTAAGGATTTAAATTTTTCTGTAGAAGAGGGGAAAATTTTAGCGCTTTTAGGTCCTTCTGGTTGTGGTAAATCTACAATGCTAAATATTTTGAGCAATCTTTTAAAGCCAACTTCTGGTGAGGTTCAGATCAATGGTAAGATTGGTTATATGTTTCAAAGAGATCATCTTTTAGAGTGGAGAACTATAATGGACAATATAACTATTGGTCTTGAAATACAAAAAAAACTCAATGATGAAGCTAGAAAAAAAATAGAAAATCTTTTAAAAGTTTATGGACTTTGGGATTTTAGAAATAGGTATCCAAAAGAGCTATCCGGTGGAATGAGGCAAAGAGTTGCATTGATTAGAACTCTTTCTGTTGATCCAGATATTTTACTTTTAGATGAAGCTTTTTCAGCATTAGATTACCAAACTAGACTTTTAGTTAGTGACGATATTTATAAGATTATAAAAAGTGAGAAAAAAACCACTATACTTGTTACTCATGATATATCTGAAGCTATATCAATGGCTGATTTTGTGGTGGTTTTATCGAAAAGACCATCAACCATAAAAGGCATATATGATATTAAACTTACAATTGAGGAAGAAAAAACTCCTTTATCTGCACGGAAGGCGCCAGAATTTAAGGATTATTTTAATCTTTTATGGAAGGAGTTAGATATCTATGAAAAATAATTCTTTAACCCCATATGAAAATTTTTTAAGGAAAAGAAAAAGAGAAAAACGAATGATTTTATTTTGGCAAATATTTATTCTTGTATTACTTTTAGCTCTATGGGAAATTTTGGCAAGAGTTAATGTTATAGATACCTTTCTATTTAGTAAGCCATCAGATATACATGTATTATTCATGGACTATATGAGTAATGGAGAACTATTTAAACATATAGGCATATCTGTATGGGAAACTGTATTAGGATTTACTATAGGAACGATTTTAGGAATTTTAATAGCTATAATGCTTTGGTGGTCTAAAACTGCTTCTAAGATTCTAGATCCTTATTTGGTTGTTTTAAATGCTCTACCTAAAACTGCACTAGCTCCAATTCTTATTGTTTGGGCAGGAGCAGGAATTAAGGGAATAGTTGTAATAGCAATAACAATATCAGTAGTTACAACAATTTTATCTGCATACAACTATTTTATAAATGCAGATGAAGAAAAAATTAAAATGCTGCAAAGCTTTGGAGCTACTAAAGGACAAATCCTAAGAAAATTTATACTTCCTTCAAATATAGGTAATATCATAAATATAGTAAAAATAAATATAGGTATGTCTTGGGTAGGAGTTATTGTTGGTGAATTTTTAGTATCTAGATATGGTATAGGTTATTTAATAGTATACGGTGGACAAGTGTTTAAATTAGATTTAGTTATGATGGGCGTTGTTGTTTTAGCAATTTGTGCATTAGTTATGTATCAAATTGTTAATGTGATAGAAAAGCTTTATAGGGAAAAAAGAAATTGAGGTAATTCTTAAACTTAGGAATACAAAAAATAAATAATAAGATATTTCTTATATAAAAACTTTATTGTGGTGGTGAATTTATGAGCAAAATAAAAAAAATAGCATCAATTTTAGCTTGTCTATCAATAGCTGTAGTAATTTTAGGTGGCTGTTCTAAAAAAGATGATTTGGTTAAGATAAAAGTTGCAGAAGTTACTCACTCTATATTCTATGCTCCGCAATATGTAGCCATTAATGAAGGATTCTTTAAAGAAGAAGGGTTAGATGTAGAGCTTATAGCAGCTCAAGGAGCAGATAAAACTATGGCTGCCCTTGTTTCAGAGGAAGTGCAAATAGGACTTATGGGACCAGAGGCTTCAATTTATGTTCATAATCAAGGAAGTAAAAACTATGCTATAAACTTTGCTCAAGTTACTAAAAGAGACGGAAGTTTTTTAGTTGCTAGGGAAGCCCATGAGAATTTTAAAATGGATGATTTAAAAGGAAAAGAACTACTTGGAGGAAGAAAAGGCGGCATGCCTGAAATGAGCTTAGAATATGCAATAAAGAATGCAGGGTTAACTATAGGTGAAAATGTTAAAGCGGGAGAAGTGAATGTAAGAACAGATATACAATTCAATGTAATGGGGGGAGCATTTAGCGCAGGAGAAGCAGAGTATGTAACCTTATTTGAGCCATTAGCTACAGCCATGGAAAAACAAGATAAAGGTTATATAGTAGCATCTGTAGGAGAATTATCAGGAGAAATTCCATTTACAGCATATTCTGTGACTAACACATATATGGAAAAGAATCCTGAAATAATTCAAAAGTTCACAAATGCTTTATATAAAGGACAGTTATATGTTCAAAATCACAGTTCTGAAGATATAGCTAAATCCATACAGCCATTCTTTACTGATATTAAGATGGAAGATTTAATAGTAGTAATTGAAAGATACAAGAAAATAGATGCTTGGTGCGAAAATCCAATACTAAAAGAAGAAAGTTTAAATAGATTAATGGACGTAATAGAACTTGCAGGAGAGCTTGATAAAAGAGCACCATATGATAAAATAGTAACCACTAAATATGCAGAAGAAGCTATAAAAAATATTGTGAAATAAATTTATTTAGAGAAATCTCCTTGTGTTTTTTACATAGGGGGATTTTAATTATTATTAATAATGATGGTAAGATAAGTGAAACAGTGTACATAGTGGTATTAAAAATTCCTATAACTTAATAAAGTAAGTATATTTTAAAATAAGTTTTGTAATAGGTATTATATGGCTTTACATTATTTGTATCTTAAGGTAAAAATGGTATAATACATATATAGTAAAGGGTTGATATTGTTTTAATAATATTATTGTGACTTTTAATTTAAAGTTTGTTTACTAATGATAAATAAAATGAATAAATTTTAAAAAATATCTAGGTGGCTTTATAGCTTAGGAGTTATATAAATCTGAGAGGATTAGTTTATTATGAATAATAAATTCTTACATGAATTACAAGAAGATATTTTAGATAAAAAAGCACTTTATATATTATATACATTTGTTTTTATTTTAACTTTTTTATTACAGTTGAAAGTATAAGACTATTTCTTGATGTATTTAGAGTTATTATATCTGGGATAGCACTAGTATTTTTAGTTTTAATTTATTTTAAATGTAAAGATTCTAGAGATCAAAAAGCAAATAGAATAATTATTCACAATATAATTTTTTATTGCGTTAAGTTTTGCATGTATATATGCTTTTATAAAAGATTTAAAATATATTTTATAATTTTTAAGGAAGTTTGGCTACTTTCCTTAATGTATTTTTAGAACAATCTGTACAAAAGCTTTGACTATTTTATTAAAGTAATACATGTTTTAATAAAATTATTAATATCTCTTTTGTTTCTTAAAATAATAAGTTTTTCTTTGTATATAGAAATTCTATCTTTTAATTTGTCTTTTCCTAAGTCATAATTTTTTGCCCACTTTAACATAGATTTAAGCATTTCAAAGCTTGGAGTATAAATACATTTTTCAATTCCAAGTCGCTGCTTTATCCAACGTTTGATTATTCTATAATTCCTAATTTTTTTAGAAATTTCAAGTAGAACAATTATATCAGCTGCTTTTAAGCCATCTTTAAAACATGGCCTGCATACATCTTCAATAATCCAATCTCTTTGTTTTATTACTGAATAAAAAAGATTATCTCGTTCTTCAACTTCTCTTTTACGATTACACCAAGGAGCTGATTTATCAGGTATATGTACAATTTCATCAAGTGAGTGGTAAGGAATTTCTAATGTTTCAGATAATTTTTTTGCAAGTGTGGATTTACCACTGGAAACTGAACCAACAATATATATTTTCATATTTTACTCCATATCATAAAATTATTAATTTGTTTTATTTTATAACTGTGTATTAAATCATAGCTCGTCTATATAGTAATTATAGCACTAATTCTATTCATCTATTTTTTCAATTTGATGTGTATATCATTAATGTGTTGAATATGGCAAATTCCTTCTTTATGTTTTTATCTTTTTATATGATTATGTTCCAATGAAAAATCTTTAGCAAATTTAAAAGAATAATTATAAAAAATTTTATTATTGATAGAAAACCTTTAGAAGAAACGACATTATAAGTATAAGAGCTCTTATTAAGGAGGATATATATGAGAATAAACGATGAAAATGTTGTAAGACATTTGAGAGGTAAAAATGAAAAAGCGCTGCATTATGTTATAGATAGCTATGGTGGTATTGTAAAAGCTATAGTAAAAAAACATCTATATAATTTGGAACAGGTGCAAGAAGAGTGCATAGATGATGTATTTCTTGCAGTTTGGAATAATATAGATCAGTTTTCAGGTGAAAAAAACTCTCTTAAAAATTGGATTGCAGTTATATCAAGGTATAAATCTATAGATTATAAAAGAAAATATTTAAAACTTTTACAAGAGGAAAATATCGAGGACGTGGCTTTAAAAAGCCCCTTAACTGCAGATGGTTACCTTATGGCGAAGGAACTTAGTTATGAA
The DNA here is from genome assembly GCF_054863625.1 of Clostridium sp. Marseille-QA1073. Lineage (NCBI taxonomy): Bacteria > Bacillati > Bacillota > Clostridia > Eubacteriales > Clostridiaceae > Clostridium > Clostridium sp. Marseille-QA1073. The sequence continues at coordinate 7,047 of NZ_JBSVQM010000004.1, forward strand.
GTTGATATCTTACTTAATAATTTAAAAAAAGAAGATAAGGAGCTTTTCATTAGTTATTATATTGAAGATAAAGAAATAGAGGATATAGCTAGAGAGAAGGGGATTAAGAAATCTTCTATATATAATAGACTGTCAAGGGGAAGAAAGAAGCTTAAAGATATTAATCTAGGTAGTGAAATTGAATAAATTTTATGAGGTGAGAATATGAAAGATAAATTTGAAATGATGAATGATATGGTTGTAGATTTAAATGAATATGAAGTATGTGAGCTAAATGATATAGAAAAAAAACAAATAAAGAAAAGATTAAAGCCTAAGATTAAAAATAAAAACAGTAAGAAGAAAATAGCCGTTATTGTTATAGCCCTAGGACTTGGCTATATTGGGATTGTAAGTAATATTAGTGTTTTAGCGGATATACCCCTAATAGGAAGTGTCATAGAAGAGTATGTAAATTCTAAAGGAAAATCTTTAGAAGATTATAAAACAATTGTACATGAAACAGAAGTAGATAGTGAAATTACGGTAAAGCTTAATGAGGTAGTATTAGATGCAGGACAACTTATAATTAGCAGTACATTTAAATCAAATAAAGTAAATATAGATGATCTATACGCATCACCAACAGTTTATATCAATGGAAGTGAAGTTAGTAAAAATGGATGTGGTTCTAATAAGAAGATTGATGATAATACTTATAATATGTTTTCAAATATAAATTTAGGAAATATAGATATGAAAGATAATCTTGATATAAAAATAGTTTATGAAAATATTCGGGTTAACACAATGCTAGGCAAGTATAAACACTTACCTGGAAAGTGGAGCTTTGAAATTAGTTCTTCTCCAGAAAAACTTATATCAGACATGAAAACTATAGCAATAAATAAAGAATTTAAATTGGATAATGGACAAGAAATAAAAGTAGAAGATTTAATAATTACCCCAATATCAACAAAGCTAGATTATAAGATGATAAAAGAGAATAAAAATGATGTAACCTTTAAATATGATGTACAGTTCAAGGTGGAAGATGAAAGTGGTAATGAATTTAAATTTATATCTGGGACAACTGCAGCTGAAAATAGTCATTTGAGGTTTGAAACTTTAGATGATAATATAAAAAGGCTTAAAATAACGCCTTATGTTATATCTGGTGAAGAAGGAGAGAAAAAGACAGATTATTATAAGGTTTTATATGATGAAGTTTTTTATGTAGAAATAAAATAACTATATTAAAAAATACTGACTTAATACTAAAAGTAGGGGAATACTAACAAATATAGGTTTACAAAAATAATTTTCAAAGATATAATTAAACAAGGCGTCTAACTAGCTATTTTAAAAGATGTCTTATAGTAAAATTAAATAGTTTTGCGTTGAAGGAGAAGAGTACATAGGTGCAGATTTTAAAGAGAGCCAAGGATGGTGGAAGCTTGGTAAATCAAGCTATGGAAGGAAGCTCTGGAGCTATTAGTTGAAAGAAATTTTTGGAGTAAACTAATGGGATTCTTCCCTTAAAGAGAAATGAGTGGGTTAATTGTATTAATAAATTAACCAATATAGGTGGTACCACGGAAGTATGTCTTTCGTCCTAAGTTTTAGGATGAAAGACTTTTTTATTATATTCATAATTGTGAATTGAAAAAGCTATGAATTATATAATTTTAAAATTATTAAGTTTAAATTAAATATATAGAAAGATAAGGTGAATAATATGAATTATGAAAATTTAGCAGAACTTCTTTTTCCTACTATTGATAAAACACCACAATATTATATTGAAAAGTATCCAGCTAGAAACCTAAAAGAGGGTGCATGTGTTACAAGATATGCACCTAGTCCAACAGGTTTCCAACACATAGGAGGAGTATTCTCAGCACTTATTGATGAGAGAATAGCAAGTCAAAGTGAAGGGGTTTTTTTCTTAAGAATTGAAGATACTGATCAAAAGAGAGAAGTAGAAGGTGCTATTGTTGATACCATTTCAACTATGAAAAGTTTTGGTCTTAATTTTAATGAAGGGATGATTGATCAAACTAATGAGATAGGAAACTACGGCCCTTATAAACAAAGTTTAAGAGGGGAAATATATAAAACTTTTGCTAAGGATTTAGTTAAAAGAGGCTATGCTTATCCATGTTTCTGTTCAGAAGAAGAAATTAATGCTATAAGAGAAGAACAAACATCTATCAAAGCTAACCCAGGATATTATGGAAAATGGGCAAAATGTAGAAATTTAAGCTTTGAAGAAATTAAAGAAAACATTGAAAAGGGAGAAAAATTTATTTTAAGATTAAAATCTCCAGGAAATATTGAAAATAGAGTGGAAATTCAAGATTTAATTAAAGGTAATATATCTTTCCCAGAAAATGATCAAGATATAGTTATAATAAAATCTGATGGACTTCCAACTTATCATTTTGCTCATGCTGTAGATGATGGATTAATGAGAACTACTCATGCTATTAGAGGAGAAGAATGGTTATCATCACTTCCAGTACATATTCAGTTATTTGATATTATTGGATTTGATAAACCTAAATATTGTCATACACCAACTATAATGAAACTTGATGGAAACTCTAAGAGAAAATTAAGTAAGAGAAAAGATCCAGAAAGTGCTGTTAGTTATTATACTGAAGAAGGATATCCAATGGTTTCAGTAGTTGAATATCTATTAAACATCATTAATTCAAACTTTGAAGTATGGAGAGAAGAAAATCCTTTTGCAGATTATAAAGAGTTCCCAGTAGAATTAGAAAAAATGAGCAAAAGTGGTGCACTGTTTGATATTATAAAATTAAATGATGTAAGTAAAAATGTTATTTGCAGATTAAAAGCACCTGTAGTATATGATTACTACATAAATTGGGCTAAAGAATATGATAAAGAAATGTATGATTTAGTGATTAGTAATGAGGAAATGGCTAAAGAAATCTTTAACATAGATAAAGAAGGGCCAAAACCAAGAAAAGACTTTGCAAAATGGAAAGATGTAAGAGAGAAAATTTTCTTCTTCTTTGATAAATTATTCGAAGAAGATGGTACAGAAAATATAGAGCTTCCAAAGAATGTTGAGCTGGAAGAAGCTAAAAGAGTTATAGAAGCCTATAGTAAAGCTTATAATTTCAAAACAGATAAAGATACTTGGTTTGAAGAACTTAAAGCTGTAGCTGTAGAATTAGGTTATGCTACAGATAGAAAGAGCTTTAAGAAAGAACCAGAAGCTTATAAAGGTATGGTTTCAGATGTAGCAGGAGTAGTTAGAGCAGCTTTAACTCATAGAGCTAATACACCTGATTTATATACTATAATGCAAATCATGGGTGAAGATTTAGTTAGAAGTAGATTCAATAAATTTTTAGAGCTTTAGTTAAATAAGAAAAGCAGTAGAAAATAATTTTCTACTGCCTTTCTTATTATTTTAATTTAAATGAACTTTTTAATGAAACAATTCTATTAAACACTATTTCATCTTCTGTAGAATATTTAGAATCTACATTAAAGTAACCATGTCTAAATAATTGATATTTATCTTGAGGTTTAGTTCCCTTAACACTTGGTTCAATGAAGCCTTTAAGTATTTCTAAAGAATTTGGATTGATTTGCTCTAAGAAGTGTTTATCTTCTCCATCTTCATCATCAAGTATTAATGGTTCGTATAATCTAAACTCAGCTGGAATGCTGTGTTTAGCATCTACCCAGTGAATTGTTCCTTTAACTTTTCTTCCAGTGAATCCAGTACCACTTTTAGTTTCTGGATCATAAGTACAGCGAATTTCTATAACGTTTCCATCTTCGTCTTTGATAACTTCATTACATTTTACGAAATAAGCACCTTTTAATCTTACTTCATTCCCAGGGAATAACCTAAAGTATTTTTTTGGTGGCTCTTCCATGAAGTCTTCACGCTCTATGTATAACTCTCTTGAAAATGGTACTTTTCTAGTTCCTGCATTTTCATCATCAGGATTATTTTCGATATCTAACATCTCTACTTCATTTTCTGGATAGTTAGTTATAACTAATTTTAGTGGTCTTAATACAGCCATAGCTCTTGGAGCTTTTGGGTTTAAGTCTTCTCTTATGAAGTACTCAAGCATTTGAGCATCTACAGTAGAATTAGCTTTAGCAACACTTATAGCTCTACAGAAGTTTCTTATAGCCTCAGGCGTATATCCTCTTCTTCTTAAACCAGCTACTGTTGGCATTCTTGGATCATCCCAGCCATCAACTACATGTTCATCAACTAACATTTTAAGTTTTCTTTTACTCATAACTGTATTAGTTATATTTAATCTTGCAAACTCAATTTGTTGAGGAACAGACTCCATTTCACATTCTCTAACAAACCAATCATAAAGTGGTCTATGATCTTCAAATTCTAAAGTACAAATAGAATGAGTTATACCTTCAATAGCATCTTCAAGTGGATGAGCAAAGTCATACATTGGATAAATACACCATTTATCGCCAGTATTATGATGAGTAGAGTGAGAAATTCTATAGATAATTGGATCTCTCATATTGATATTTGGAGAAGACATGTCTATTTTAGCTCTTAATACTTTTTCACCGTCTTTGAATTCTCCACTTTTCATTTTCTCAAATAAGTCTAGATTTTCTTCTACAGTTCTATTTCTGTGAGGACTATCTTTTCCAGGCTCTGTTAGTGTACCTCTATATTCTCTAATTTGCTCTGGATTTAAATCACAAACATAGGCTTTACCTTTTTTAATTAAAAGAATTGCTCTATTATACATTTCTTCAAAATAATCAGAAGCAAAATGAAGATTATCCCAGTCAAAGCCTAACCATTTAACGTCTTCCTTTATAGATTCTACATACTCAGTATCTTCTTTTATAGGATTAGTATCATCGAATCTTAAGTTAGTTTTTCCTTTAAATTCGTCAGCTAGTTCAAAGTTTAAAACTATTGATTTAGCATGACCAATATGTAGGTAGCCGTTTGGTTCAGGTGGAAAACGAGTTATTATTTCCTTATGCTTATCACTTTTTAAATCTTCAATTACTATGTTCTTTATGAAGTTAGATGAATTAAATTCGTTTGACATAATGCATACCTCTCTTGCTAAATTATTTAAAGCATCTGAAAAAATAACAAGGTAAAGATGTTAGTCTATTTTATCTCATATGTCTTATATCAGAGAAGCCGTTAGGTTCTGTTTATAGTAGTAATATAGACAGAACCAGACAACGTAGTATGATACAAAATAGGCTAACATTCTGGCTCGTTATTTTTTTAAGATGTCTAAAACAAACATAGTTAATAGTTGTTAATATCTCTACTATATTTATTTACATTTACCTTTAATCATAAACCAATTATGGAAAAAAATAAAGACTTTACTTACTTATTTACAGAATTATGACATACTATAGGTTATTATAGTTTTCCTTATTAAATTTTTCTTATTATCTTTTTATTATTCCTAGCTACTTAGTGTCTTATAATAAAAGTATTTAATGTCACAATGAAGATTATATTTGACGTATCTAATGCGACAAAATATATTCATTTCTTCTTAAAATAAAGAATCTTAGGGAGAAGCAGGATAATTTATAGATTTAAAAAAATATACTGCAAGGGGATAGTAAATCTTAATAAAGTTTTATTAAATAAGTAGTTTTCAAAAAATACAAAAAGACCTATTTAAAATAGGTTTAAAAAAATAGCTTTTTCTATGTAAAATTTATATAAATAGAAAAAACATTAAATCATTTATATAAGTTGGAGTTATTAAATTCCATTTCTCCAAGAAGCATTTTTTCTAAAGAATCAAAATTATAATTTCTACTAGGTATCTTACTCCAAATACTCTCTTTCTTGGTTTTGATGCTTTTACTTTTAATATTTTTATTCTTTTTAAAAAGTGAATTTTTTTGATGTTCTATTGGATCTACCTTTAAAGTTATAGTGTAGAGATTTGACGTACTTCCTCTTCTTTGTTTTTTTATAATTCCTGCAGCTATCAACTCATTTAAGTATCTTTGAATAGTTCTTATAGATTTTCTTAAAATATTAGCTAAATAGCTTTGAGAAGGGAAGCATTGAAGCTTGTCTCCATAACACATACTTTGAAGTAAGAAGTGAAGTTTAAAAGCTCCATCAGAAATATTATAATTTAAAACCTTATTATCAATTTTAGTATATGACATAGCCATTCCTCCTAAAATACATAATTCTAGTAAGTAAATATGCAATTAAGAGAAAATTTTATAAAATATTTTTAAAAACTATTCAATATGTTATTAAACTATGTCATAAGAATCTGATAATAGAAAAAATATATTTTAAATAATAAGTTAAAGAATAAATTATATATTAAGAGAAAAAATAATATTTTTTAAAAACTTGGAGTAGAATCAAAAAGCATTATAAATTATTAAAATTATTCAATAAAAAATCGTGATTAAACATCGCGATTTTTTAATTTTAAATTATTCTGCTATATTTAGTAATACTTTAAGAATTCATTAATATTATATTAATGTAATAAATTTTAAGAGGTAATATTAATGGCTGTAGAAATGCTTAAATTACATCCAAGCAATCCTACAAATGAGCAAAGATATGAGATGGTTAAAGAATCATTAAATGAAGTGGGAAGACCAGAAGATTTTTATAATGTAATTAACTTATTAAGTCCTCCACCTGATATTACAAACTATGCTCCACCATTATCCTTAAAAGGGGTGAAAATAGGAATTATAGGTGGAGGTGCTGCTGGATTAAGTTCTGCTTTTGAATTAAGAAAATTGGGAGCAGATATAACTATTTATGAAGCATTAAAAGATAGAATTGGTGGAAGAATTTATACCTATTATTTTGATAAATCTAAAAAACTATATGGGGAACTGGGAGCAATGAGAGTACCTGCATCTCATGAAACTACATGGCATTATATAAACTTATTTAGTTTAAGAACTAATCCCTTTGTTCAATATAATCCTATGACATTTTTACTTGTTAGAAACAGAAGGATAAGAAATACTAGTGAAAATATAGAGAAATATATCTATCCTTTATTTCCTTTAAGAAAATGGGAAAGAGATACACCTTGGGATGAGCTGCATAATTATGGAATGATTTCTTCTATGAATAATTTAACCCCAAAAGAAAGAACAGATATTTTAAGGATACTTCCTAGATATAGCTTACCATATGAATATCTAGATAACCTTAGTATACGTCAAGTATTGCAAAAGAATAAATTAAGCCAAGGTGCTATAGAGTTAATAGCTGGAATTGATGTTTTAACATCACCATTTTTTAACGCTTCTTATAATGAGCTAATGCAGGAAAATTACCCAGTAACTTTTAACTATTTGTATCAAATTGATGGTGGTATGGTTAACCTTCCACTTGCATTCCATAGAAGCTTAACTTCTGAAGAGCCAACAGAATATGAAAATATACCTCAACATATGCTAGGAACATGTAAATGGAAATCAGGTTGTGTAGTAACCGGAATATATAAAACGAGTAATAAACATGAAAGAGTATCTATTGAGTATAGGAATACGGATAATAATAGAACCTATATGGAAACTTTTGATTATGTAATATGTGCTATTCCTTTTAGTACTTTAAGGGAAGTGGATGTAGCTCCAGTGTTTAGCGCTAGAAAAATGCAAGCTATTAAAGAATTTACTTATGAAAACTCCCTTAAAACATTTTTTTACTGCAAAAGGCGCTTTTGGGAAGATGACGAATATTATGGTGGTATATTAGGGGGAGTATCTTACACTGATGAGGCAATTCAGTCAATTGTTTATCCTTCTGATCATGCAGTTAGGCAGGTTTATTGCCCAGAAGAACCAGGAATATTATTAGCTTCTTATAGCTTATCTTTAGATTCTATTCGTGTAGGAGGTATGAAAGAAGAAGCAAAATTTGAATTAACTAAAAGACAAGTAGAAAAAGTGCATGGACTTCCTGCTGGTTATTTAGATAACATAGTAAAAGAGTATAAAAGTATTGACTGGAATACAGAGCCATATTTTAGAGGTGCCTTTGCTGTAAATGCACCAGGACAGAAACAATTATTTACCTATAATATTTTACAACCAGAGTATAATGGAAGAATATTTTTTGCAGGAGAACATGCCTCTGCTAACCATGCATGGATACAAGGTGCTCTTTATAGTGGTAAGTTTACAGCTAATAATTTAGCAAAATATGCTATGAGTCATAAAAATCAATGTTAACAAATATATTTTTATTTCCATTAATCCATCCTTTTATGAACCTGTTATCTTTCATATAAAAAAGATAGCAGGTTTATTTATATAGATAAAATAGCAAAAAACCTACTAACTTTCTAAAGGTTAATAGGTTTTTAATTTTAACAGAATTTTAAAAAAAATATTTTAAACTTCATTATTTTATTGTTCAGCATGATGAGTTTTATCAAACTTAATTTCCCAATGAATAACAAAGGTTAATATTGCTCTTAATAAAATTATTGCAGCTAAAATATACATTTCATCAAGGGTTCTTATAAGTACAGTTTTTAATATCTCACCTGCTAATTTAAATTCCAAAGCAAGTGCTAAAGCTTCAGCAAAATCTACTTTTATTAAATTAGTACTTGGATTAAATAAGCTTTTTATATACTGATAAAATCCCTTAAGTGCAGAAATTACCACTATAATAATTCCTATTAATTCTAAAAAATGAATAATATAAGGAAGTATTAAGTTAATAAGATGTTCTAGACTCACTTTAATCATCCTCCTATGATTCTATACATGGTTAAGGGTAATATATTCCACTAATCAATAGGAAAATCCTTTATTCTACAAAATATATTAAATAATATAGTGATTTATTCAATATATTTAAGATTTTTTACATTAGTTAACAAATAAGTATAAACTTTATATCTATTATAGTTAATCTGTCAAATCTAATAGTGGTAATTTTACTTCAAATGTGGTTTTTTCTTCATCACTATATGCAGTTATTTCTCCATTATGTAATTGGACGATATTTTTTGTTATAGCTAAACCAAGTCCTGATCCACCAGTTTCTTCTGATCTAGATTTTTCCACTCTATAAAAACGTTCAAAAATATGTGGTAAATCAAGTACTGGTATAGGATCACCATAATTAATTACTTTTATAACCGCAGTATTATCTTCTTTATTTGTAACAATATCAATATATTTGCTATGTTTACCATAAGTTATACCGTTGGAAATTAGATTTTCAAATGCTCTCACTAATTTATCGCCATCACCAAGAACTATAAGTCTATCTTCTGAAAAAAATAATCTTTCTTCCATATTGGCACTTTCAAGTTGAAAACGAAATTGTATAATTAATTGATTTAATAACTCCACAATATTAATTGGATTTTTACTAATTTTAACGCCACCATTTCCTATTCGGGTAAGTTCAAATAGGTCATTGATTAAAAGATTTAATCTTTTAGATTTTTCATAGGCGATATTTACATAATACCGTAATTGAACTTCATCTCTATAACGGTCTTCTTCAATCACTCCAAGATATCCAATGATTGACGTTAAAGGAGTGCGTAAGTCATGAGAAACATTTGTGATTAATTCGTTCTTAGATTGTTCTGCTATACGCTCATCTACTGAATTATTTAATCGTTCAATAATAATATTCATATTTTTAGCAGTTTCGCCTAGTGTATTTTTTGCCTCTATAGTAAGTTTTTCATTAGATTTTTCCTTAGCAACAAGATCTATAGCATTAGTAATTTGAATAAAATTTTTTACTTTTTTATGAGTAAATAGAAATAAGATTAATATAAAAATAAAAAACCATAATATATAGGATACAAAACGTAATTTGCTCAAAGGAATATAAGTTGATACCCTTATAGGAAGTTCCAAAAATCGCCATAAAATTGGCTCATATCCAGAATCAATAAGAATAGGATAGAACATATCCTTAAGAATAATTAAAATTAAGTAAGAGAGAAGCATACTTAGAATAACCATAGATATATACTTTGCTTGAAGTTTATAGATAGTGCTTTTTTTCAATTTTATAACCTACTCCCCAAATTGTATGAATTATTTTTTCTCCACCCATAGCTTTTTCTAATTTATCTCTAAGCTTACTTATATGAACCATGACTGTATTGTTAGATTGATAATATTTTTCTTTCCATACCCGTTCAAATATCTCTTCAGCGCCAAAAACTCTTCCAGGGTGGCTTGCTAGAAGGTGCAAAATTTCAAATTCGGTAGAAGTTAAATTTATATTTACGTCATCTACAAGTACTGAATGAGTGGATTTTTTTATAACTAATGAGTCAATTCTAATAATATCTTCATCCTGCGAATTCATCATATTTTCATTAAAATAATAGGCTCTTCTCAATAGAGTTTTTACTCTTACAGTTACTTCTAGTGGATTAAAAGGCTTAACCATATAATCATCAGCACCGGTGATTAATCCAGTAATTTTATCTGTATCTTCATTTTTGGCACTTAACATAAGAATAGGTATATTTAATGTGGCCCTAATTTGTTTACATACCTCTATGCCATTCAGTTCAGGCATCATTATATCTAAAATAACAAGTTGTATATTGGTATTTTTAATTATTTTTAATGCTTCTACGCCATTGTAGGCTTTAAATATTTTATATCCTTCATTTTTAAGGTAAATTTCTAATAAATTTACAATTTCATGATTATCGTCTACAATAAGTATATTTTTATCCATAAAATCCTCCTATATTGATTTATCTAAAGCTAGAATATATTGTTAGTAAAAAGTAGCCTAAGAAATTAGTTAGTAAAGAATTAATTTAAACTATAATTGTATATAGTTCATTGTTAATTCCTAATTATTTAAAGTAGTTGTTTTGAGATGCACATACATCTATAGATGTATACAACATTATTATAGGATAATTTTATATAAACATATATACTATTGATAAACTACTTTAAAAATTAATTTATAGCTTAATATGATTACAATATTATATATTTTAATTCACAATGTACAGTTTACAATTTACAATTGTGGATATTTCTCGGTAAAAGCTGAGAATTTTAAAATTATTTATTTTTGAAGTGACAAATCATTTCTTATAAAGAATTAGCAAGATATTATTAGTAAAAATTAATTTTAACATAGATTCATAACTATCAATTCTAGATAAAATCAATTATTTATTTAAATATTCTTCTAAAGTAATGCCTTGTGTTGTTATAAATTCAGCTACTTCTTTTCCAACGTATCTTATATGCCATGGTTCATAACTATATCCTGTTATATCTTCTTTGCCTTTAGGATATCTTATTATGAATCCAAATTTATAACAATTATCCTTTAACCAAATTCCTTCAGCAGTAGTTTCAAAACTTGTACTAAAATCTTTATTGGTTATGTCCATAGACAATCCTGTGTTATGTTCACTATATCCAGGTTTAGCAACAAAGCTATCTGCCAATTCTTCTCCTTGACGTTTTACTCTTTCTTCATAGGTATCTTTTTGAGTTTTATAAGAACGATAACCAGACAGTGCATATAAATTTATTCCTTCATTTCCTGCTGCTTTAAATAATTCTTCTAAAGCTTCACCAGCTTCTTTTCTCATTAGCTTTTCTTCTTTTGTCATATTTGAAAAAAATCTTACATTAGGTTTTATTAAATCTTTAGGTTTATAATTTTTACCTAACGAATTTTCTCTATTTACCAATACTAAAATATCATCGGAATTTTTTTCAGCACTTACCTCACTTGAAATGTTTGGTTTATTTGCTGCTTTAACCATTCCAACAACACCTAAAACTATAATTATTATATAATACTCCTCTAAATAATTTTTTCAAAACTATTCCTCCTTAAATTAAATAATCTTCATTTAGCACTAATAGCAATATTTAAGTTTATTTATTGAAAATAATTTTAAATATTTGGCTAAAAAGGCTAATATACTTTGATTTTAAGAAATATAGTTTAAAAAAATTATAATAAAACCTTAAGAATTCTTAAGATTCATTATGTAGATAAATGGAAGTTAGTGATTTATAGTAAAAAATTAATAGATGATTAATTTTAATTTTTTTAATATAATAATTTGTGTGTATCAAAAGAAATGAAATTTATGAAGGTTAAATTTATTTATTTACTTTAAAATTTTAATTAAATAATAGGAGAATATTGTATGACAAATAAAAATATTGAAATGATGAAAAAAATTATTGAAGATAAGAAAAATAAGAGTTCAAAACAAAATGGTATGCAAAGAGCAGAAAAGTCAATGGGACAACTAAGACAAGGAAAAAGTAGCAAAAAAACTGGTGGGTTATTTGATAAATAGAATATTAATTAAAGTATTAAAATAAAAAAGCATTAAGTTTTTATTTAAACTTAATGCTTTTTATATATAAATTTAAGAAAATATTATTTTTAATGGTTATAAACTTTACTTAGCATAATTTTTCTTTTCAGCAATTCCTGAAAGCATAAGAGCTAAAGCACCATCGCCAGTTATATTACATGCTGTTCCAAAGCTATCTTGTAAGGCAAATATGGTTAATATAAGAGCTGTTCCTGCTTCATTAAATCCAAGAACACTTATTATTAATCCAAGAGATGCCATTACAGTTCCACCAGGAACTCCAGGAGCACCTATAGCAAATACACCAAGTAAAAGAATAAATAATATCATAGATGAAACAGAAGGTAACTGTCCATAAAGTATTTGTGATACTGTCATAACAAAGAATACTTCAGTTAATACTGAACCACAAAGATGAATATTTGCACATAATGGAATTGCAAAATCCACGATATCCTCTCTTAACACATCAGATTTTTTAGCTGATTTTAAAGCCACTGGTAAAGTAGCTGCTGAGGACATAGTTCCAACAGCTGTTAAATATGCAGGTCCATAGTTCTTAAGTACTTGCCATGGATTTTTTCCTGATATAAGACCAGCAATAAAGTACAATAGTGCAAGCCAAATAAAATGTCCAATTAGAACTATAATTATAACTTTTATAAATACCGGTAATTGTGTTGTTATAGAACCTTCATAAGCTAAAGTAGCAAATGTAGATGCTATAAATAAAGGAAGTATAGGAATGACAATTCTATTTACTATACTTAAAACTATACCTTGAAATTGATCAAGTAAATTTTCAAATAAATCTGCCTTTGTCCAAGCTGTTGCAAGTCCAATCAATATTGAAAGTACCAAGGCACTCATTACTGACATAACTGGAGGTATATCTAATTTAAATATTAGTTCAGGAAGCTCTTTTAATCCTTCAGTAACAGGAGCTATAGATAATTTTGGAATTAAAACATATCCAAAAAATGATGAAAATGCCGCTGCTCCAACAGATGATAGATATGCTAATAATACTGCAAATCCTAGTAATTTTGATGCATTACTTTTAAGTTTTGCTATTGATGGAGCAATAAATCCTATTATAATTAGTGGTACGGCAAAGAATATTATTTGCCCTAATATATATTTTAGGGTAACAACAATGTGTATAAAGCTAGCTGGAGAATTAAGTCCAACCAAAAGGCCTATTATAACAGCAAGAATTAGCTTAAATATTAAGCTGTTAAATAATTTTTTCATAAATAAGTCCTCCTATATATTTTGATTATAAAATATAAAAAGCTTCTTCTTTATATAAAGATAAAAACTTATTCTTAAATTATATTAATATAATAATTACGTTAATTCAAAAAAAATTACAAATATAATTAATTATATTATAAAGAGTTTATAGTATTTAAATATAAATTTGTATTTCTATAGAAGTGATAATAGTGATTATTAAGTATAAAAGGATAAATTATAATTGTCAAAGGAATTATTTAAAAATATATGGTTACTTTTAATCTTTGAGATGCAAGATTATGATTAAAAAGAAAATATAACATTACATAGATACTTTTAAATAGGATTTTTTATTAAATTTAAATTTTAAATACTTTTATGGTAAACTTGTAATATGAAAATATTGGTTACAAAACTCAGGAGGATGGTTTATGAATTAAAGATGTTTCAATTTATTGATGATTCTATTATATATTTTAAAGATATGAAACTCATTTAGATACCTTATGTGAGATATAGAGTGTTATTTTGAAGAAATGTTAATGGAAGAAGATCAAGGGTTTTAAATATTAATTCTAGAGTAAAATCTATTAGTAGTCTAAAGGAAAAAGATTATTAGAAATAATTATTATAAAAAATATAGTACTGTAGAAGAATTTTTTTCTAACCTTTCAGATTTAATAGGAATTAGAATTGAATGTAGATTTATTGAGGATGAAGATAAAATATATAAGGTAATTAAAACACATTTTACGGAAATAAATGAAGAAGGGTATTATTATAATTCATCGAAGAAAAATATAAAATTAAAATTATCAGATAAACAACCTCAAGAGCAGAAAAATGGATTTAAGATATTTAGAATAGATGGTTTCTATGAATATAATGATAAAAAATTCAATTTTGAACTTCAAATTAAATCTTTGAATTAATATATTCTGGGGTGAAATAGAACATAAAATAATATATAAAAATAATAATTATATGTTAGTTGATGAGTTTTATAAAAATATAATGGGAGCAATTAAGAAAAATCTTTCTATGATAGATAATCAACTTTTACTCATATATGATCAAGTAAATAAATTTAATGCTATTGATCCAACAGTTAGAAAATCTCAATTAGAAACTGTGCTGTCTAAAATAATCTATGATATATTTTCTACACAAATGAAAAAGAGTATAGGGCTAATTGTAGATTTTAAAAAGTCCTGTGATGCCATAGTAAAATACATATTTAGAACTAATAATGCAGAAGATTTAGAAGACTATAATGAAACTTTATTAAAAACTTTATCTAGATTAAATGCCATAGGAAAAGATGATATGAACTTTAATTCTCAAATAGAATTTGAAAGAGAAGTAGAATTCAAAGATGAATTCTGTAATACTGTTGGCACCTCAATATTAAAGTCAATTAATACTGACTTTCAGTGGAATTTGTTTTTAGAATGTTATTTCAAATAGAATTAGGAAATAACTCAGAGGATTTTGAAAGTTTTATAATGTACTTTAAAAATATATTTTTAAAAAATATAAGTTTTCAAAATTAAATTTTCTATTTAATGAAGAGTAATCGGAAAATATAAAAAAATTCTATAATAAAACAACTGTCTATATGTTTTATAGAGATAGATTCTATTACATTTATATATGAAGAAAATATAGAAAAAATTAATCATGAAATAAATAATATTATAAAAGATATATTTACTAATATAAATACTTACGAGCAGTGGGAGAGATAATAAAGATATTTATTTAACACTATTCAATTTAAAGGTACTTTCTATATTTGATTATAAAATTAAAACTGTAAAGGTTAAAAGTTTCATAGAAAAAATTAAAGTCTCATCTACTACTAACATTCAAATAAGTGAAAGCATTTTAAAATACATTGATAAATTAGAATTGGTAACAGAAATATCAGCGAAAGATGCTTTAAAATTAATTAAAATAAATAATATCAGCGAAGGTATTAAGAAATTTTAAATTATATAAATATCACTAAAGAAAACAGAAAATTGTAAACTCCACCTTAGAGAAGCTTTTAAAAGTCTATTTTTAAAAAGGTGGAGTTTTATATTAGAAGCAATATATAAATAAACCACCTAAAAGTCAATGTATAACTAATAACTACCTCCTTAAATATTTTAATTTATAACTTTGATCAATGGACAATTGACAATTATGGTTGAAATTAGTTTTAATCAAACTAATTTCTTTAATAGATTTTTAATAAAAGTGACTTCGCCACTTTTAAAAGGAATAAGTTCAAGACTTCTCTTAAGAGAAGTATCCATAATTGTCCATTGTCAATCGTCAATTCTCAATTGTATAAATATAAGCTAAAACAATTTGTTAACACAATTTTATGAGTGTATATAGATTAAATTTAGGAGTGGTACATCTATATACATATTTACCATCTTCTTGATTTAAATTCTTTTAATTCTTATTTTTAATTAAAAAAAATATTTTATCACTAATTTTATGAGCATTTTTATCTATTAAATGTCAGTTTTATAATATATGCTATTGTAAATTTATATATATTATGGGAAATATTTTTAGAATGATAATCCTATAATTGGAGGTAAAATGATTAAAAAAAATAAAAAAATTAAATGTATTTGTTATTGCAGTAATTTTTAGCTTATTTTTTAATGAATTTCTTGTACAAGCTATAGAAAATAACTTTAAGTTTAGAAGAATAACTATTAAGGATGGCTTATCTCAATCTTCTGTAGAGTGTATTTTTCAAGATAGTAAAGGCTATATGTGGTTTGGCACAACAGACGGATTAAATAGATTTGATGGTCATGAATTTAAAGTTTATAAGTATAATCTTAATGATGATAACAGCTTAACATCTAATTACATAAACTCAATTATAGAAGATAGCGAGGGTTTTTTATGGGTAGGTACTACTAAGGGATTAAATAGGTTAGATACCTATACAAATGAAATTACTAGATACGTAAACGACTCTAATAATATCAATAGTTTATCGTCTTATAATGTATGGGATGTTATGGAGGATAGTAAAGGATATATATGGGTTGCAACGGATAAGGGGTTAAATAAATATGATAAAAAAACAAATACCTTTATAAGATATTTCTTTGATGAAAATGATAATAATAGTTTAAGTCATGATTTTATTACTTCATTATATGAAGATTGTGATGGATTAATTTGGATTGGAACTAAGAATGGATTAAATAGTTTTAATACTGAAAAAAATTTATTTACAAGATATACTCAGGACAGTTTAAATACAAATAGCATTAGTGATAATTATATAACTGAAATTTATGAGGATAGAAATAAAGATATTTGGATAGGCACTTTAATAGGTGGATTAAACAAATATAATAAAAAAACTAATAAATTTACACATTATAAAAGCAGCAATAAAAAGAATCAATTACAATCTAACTCTATTCAAAGTATTTTTCAGGACAGCAGGGGCATTTTATGGATAGGGACAGAAAGCGGATTAAGTAAATATAATAGGGATACTAATGACTTCTTCACATATAAAAATAAATATTATGATTCAGATAGTTTAATAGATGATAATGTGTTAAATATACATGAAGATAAAGCTGGAATGCTTTGGATAGGAACATATAGCGGTATAAGTATGCTCAATCCTGCTTCTAAGTTTAACCATTATAAAAAAAATGCAACTGAAAAAAATAGCTTAAATGACAATATGATAAATGGAATATATGTAGATGATAAAGATGTAATATGGATTGGTACTAATAGTGGAGGTCTTAATTCTATTAATAGAAAAAATGGAGAAGTAAAACAATATACAAATGATATTAACAATGATGAAAGCATTAGTCATAATCGGATTTGGTCAATTACTGAAGATAGAGATGGCGATTTGTGGATAGCTACTAGTTATGGATTAAATAAATTTGATAAGGCTACAAAAAAATTTACCAGATACTTTAATAATAACGATAACAAAAATAGTTTAATAAACAATGAAGTAAGATATATATACGAAGATAGTGAAGGGCTTATATGGATTGGTACACGTCATGGCTTAGATTCTTTTGATAAGGAAAAAGAAGAATTTACTAATTATAATTGGCTACTTAGTAGTAATGGAGTAAAAGATTATTACATCTCTGCAATTTATGAAGATTCTAATGGGATTTTGTGGCTAGGATGTGGAGTAGAAGGTGGACTAATTAAATTTAATAGAAAAACTAATAAGATAAAGAATTATAAATATGATAAAGAAAATAGCAATAGCATTAGTAATAATAGTATAGAATCCATAGCAGAAGATGAAAATGGAAACCTATGGATTGCAACTCATTATGGTGTAAATAAATTTAATAAAGAAAAAGAAGAATTTGTTAGATATACTGAAGATGAGGGTCTTTGTAATAATTATGTTTACGGAGTTCTAATAGATGAACTTGGCAATCCGTGGGTAAGTACAAATGGTGGATTGGCCCAAATAGATGTATATGATAATAGAATTATAAATTTTAACATCAACGATGGTTTGCAAAGCAATGAATTTAATGGATATTCATATTTTCAAAGTAAATCAGGAGAAATGTTTTTTGGTGGGGTAAATGGATTAAATAGCTTTTATCCAGAAGATTTATCGAAAGAATATTATTCATCTAAAGTAGTAATAGAATCTTTCTCTATAAATGGTAAATCTATGGATATCAGGAATGAAATAAAACTTAATCATAATCAAGAGAATTTTTCTTTAGATTTTTTCTTACCTAATTATGAAAACCCAACTAAAACAAAGTATGCCTATATGTTGGAAGGTGTTGATAAGAAGTGGGTATATTCTAACTATAGAAATTATGCTAGCTATACTAATATTAAACATGGGAAATATATTTTTAAAGTAAAAGCAAGAAATAGTAATGGCATATGGAGTGAAGTTACAGAAATACCTATTACAGTTTTAAGACCTCCTTGGAAAACTTGGTGGGCATACCTATTATATACTTTATTAATTCTAATAGTTATATACATAGTTTGGAACTATGTAACCATACTTGAAAGTTTAGTAAAACAAAGAACTATTCAGCTAAATAATAAACTTGAAGAAAATGATAAGTTGTATAAAAGGCTCATAAAAAATGAACAGTTTAAAAATAAATATTTTGTCAACTTATCTCATGAGCTTAGAAGTCCACTAAATGTAATATTATCTGCAGTTCAATTATTTGAAAAGATGTGTAAGGAGGATGTAGTATTAGAAAAAGATACATTAAGTAGATATGTTGGTATAATAAAACGTAATTCCAACAGTCTTTTAAATACTATAAATGAACTTATAGATACCTCTAAAATTGAATCTGGAAGCTACAAATTAAATGTTAGTGAGGAAAATATTATATATTTGGTGGAAGATATAGCATTGTCTATGAAAGAATTTGTAGAAAGCAAAGGCATAGAGCTTATAATAGACCCAGAAGTTGAAGAAAAATTTATTGAATGTGATGCCAGAGATGTAGAGAGATGTATTGTAAACTTAATATCTAATGCTGTTAAATTTACTGAAGAAGGCGGAACTATATGGGTTAATATATATGACAAAGAGGATTTTATTGAAATATCAGTAAAAGATACTGGTGCTGGTATTGCAAAAGAATATCATGAAATAATATTTGATAGATTCGGACAAGCAAATAATGTTATATCAAAGCAGAAAATAGGTAGTGGAATAGGTCTTACTTTAGTAAAATCATTAGTTGAATTGCATGGAGGAAATATAAAAGTAATAAGCGAAATAAATGAAGGAAGTAATTTTATAATTACTTTACCTGTTAGGCAGAAGTTAATAAACCACAAAAATATTTAGTTTTAAATAAGATTTTAATATAATCCAGTTAGTAAATGTTTATTAAAAAATACAATAGGAAAATCATTAATATGTGAAAGAATTTCAAGAAAGTAACTCTTACTTTTGTTAAGTAAGAGTTACTTTTTTATTACTGGGAAATTATACAATTGAGAATTGACGATGGATAATTGACAATTAAGGTGGAAATTAGTTTTAATCAAACTAATTTCTTTAATGAATTTTTGACTAGCAATTACATTGCTAGTTTTTTTATAAGAAGTTACTGTGTAACTTCAAAAAAGAAATCAATTGAAAACTTCTCACATAAGGGAGAAGTCTCCATAATTGTCCATTGTCAATTTTCTATTCTCAATTGTATAAGTTTTAGGGGGAAGAGGTAAGTTTTAAGAATAATTACTTTACATATAACTAATAATAAAAAAAACATATTTATTAGTGAAGTTTTATCAATGTTTACAACAAAAATATGACTTAAATTATTCATTAAAATACATGAGAAAATTTTTATTAAGAATCAATTAATTATTGAGGAGATGAAAAAATGAAAAAACTAAAAAGATTTTTAACAATATTTTTAGTAGCATTTATTTTCAGTTGCAATATTGTTAAAGCACAAGATGCTACAAGAGAATTTATTTCCAAAAGACCTACTAAAGAAAGCGCCAATGTGCATTTTTCTTATGTGAAAAATGGTAAAAGAATTAGAGAGGATACAATTCTTATAATAACTAGTAAGGAAAATAAAGATTTGTATGCTTATTGCATTGATATGTATAAGAAATATCCTTCCTATAATGGAACAGAGTATAAATTAGGAGAATTATCAAGTAGTATAGATAGAAATAAACTAAATAAGGTTTTCGTAAATGGTTTTCCAGTTGTTAGTCCAGAGACGCTATCAAAAAAATCCGGACTTGATGAAAGAAACTATTATTCTTTAGAAGAAGCTTATGCAGTAACTCAATTGGCTCTTTGGCATTATACAGAGGCTAATAGAGATATAATAAAATTTTCAGTAGAAGAGGATATACCAGATAAGAGAATATTACAAGGAGTTAAATATCTTATAAGTAGAGCAGAAGAAAATAAAGAAGAAAGTTTGATTACTTTTCAATATAAGAAAGACACCATAAATAAAATTGCCTTTGGGAAGGAAGGATTTAATTATTTTGGACCAATAAAAATACAGGGAGATATTGAAAGAACGGAAGAAATAAAAATAAATTTACTAAGCAAAAATGCAACATTGGTATATGGCAATGGAGAAGCTGTTGGTGATACAGTGATTATAGATAGAGAATTTTATGTAAAAACACCAAAATCAAATAAAATTTCAAATATTGACATTGATATTAGTACTGATTTAACTAGTTATATTGAAAAATATTATGAACCCTTTGATGCATCTATACAGGATATTTTAGTTGCAGAACGAGTAAACACAGGATTTAAAGATAAAATGTATATCAATATGCTACTACCTCAAACCGGTAATATATTCTCGTCTCAATCAATATTAGGAGTAGGAATATTAATGATAGGTTTAGGAGCAGTTATAATTAAAAAGCATCGATAAATAACAAAAGTTAAAAATATTTACATATATGATTAGATGATTAAATTTGTATATAAAAGAAATTTAATCAAATACTAATAAGAAAAAGGATGGTGTACTTATGCTTAGTGAAAAATTAATTGAAGCAATAAATGACCAAATCAATTACGAATTTTATTCAGCTCATTTATATTTATCCATGGCAGCATATTGTTATAATGAAAATTTAGATGGTTTTGCAAATTGGTTTTTGGTGCAAAATGAAGAAGAAAGATTTCATGCTATGAAGTTATTTAATTATGTAAATCAACGAGGCGCTGCTGTAGAACTAAAAGAGATTCCAGCACCCAAAACAAAATTTAATTCTTTACAAGAAATATTTGATGAAACATTGAAACACGAGCAATTAGTCACTAAAAGATTTTATGATCTTACTGATATGGCTATGGCAGAAAAGGACTATGCTACTGTTAGTGCTCTTGAGTGGTTCAATAATGAACAAATAGAGGAAGAAGCAACTGTAAATTTAGTTATCTCTAAATTAAAACTTGTAGAAGGAGCTTCTTTATACTTATTAGATCAAGAATTGGCAAATAGAACCTTTGTAGCTCCAGCAGAATAATTTTAAAAGAGTGTAAAGTATATTTAAAATTTAGCCTATGAGAACTATATAATTTTCATAGGTTTTAATTTTATTATACTAATATAATTTTTACTAAAGAATATTAAATTTTACAATATTACCACCATAAAACTTTACTTATACCCATAATGAATTTTGCAAAAGTAACAACTTTATGATACAATTAAGTTGTTACTGTTGAAAAGTGTAAAATATTCTGAAGAAAAGGGGGAAGAATATGATAGAATTTAAGAATATAAAAAAATCTTATAAAGATACATCTGTTTTGAAAAATATAAATCTAAAAATAGATAAAGGTGAGTTTGTAGTTTTCATTGGTTCTAGTGGATGCGGTAAAACCACTTTATTAAAAATGATAAATAAACTTATAAAACCTACATCTGGAGAGATTTTTATAGATGGAAAAAATATAGAAAATGAAAATCCTATTGAATTAAGAAGAAGAATAGGATATGTAATTCAACAAACAGGTTTATTTCCTCATATGACTGTTAGAGAAAATATAGAGTTAATACCAAAGTTACAAAAACTAGATGATAGTAAGATTGAAGCTAAGACTAAAGAACTTATGGAGATGGTTGGATTAGATCCTGATAAGTTTATAGATAGATATCCTTGTGAATTAAGTGGAGGACAGCAACAAAGAGTAGGTGTTGCAAGGGCTTTCGCTATAGATTCAGAAATAATATTAATGGACGAGCCTTTTAGTGCTCTTGATCCTATAACTAGAAGTGATCTTCAAGAAGAACTTTTTAATCTTCATCAAGAAGTTAAAAAGACTATAGTATTTGTAACACATGATATGGATGAGGCTTTAAAACTTGCTGATAAAATTTGCATTATGAGTGGAGGGGAAATATTACAATATGATACTCCTGAAAACATATTAAGAAATCCAACAGGAACATATGTTGAAGAATTTATAGGAAAGAATAAAATTTGGAATAATCCTGAGTATATAAAAGCTAAGGATATTATGATTGAAGACCCAGTTAGAATAAGCAGTAAGAGAACAATTCTTCAAGGAATTGAAATTATGAGAAGTAAGAAAGTAGATAGCTTATTAATAACTGATAAAAATGGAACTTTAAATGGATTAGTTACATTAAAGAACATAAAGAAAAATCCAAATATGGTTTTAAAACTTGAAGATGTTATGGAAAGCAACGTTATACGTGTACATGATGATGATAACTTAATAGATATACTAGAAACCATGAATAAATATGAAATTGGATATATTCCAGTTGTAAATAATGAAGATAAGCTTGTAGGATTAGTTACTAGAAGCAGTTTAATTTCAGTGTTGAGTGAACAATTCATAGACATGGAGGTGAATGCTTAGTGCAAGGTTTTTTACAATTTTTAGTAGATAAAAAAGGTCAAATTTTTCAACTTTTATTAGAACATATTGAGCTTACAGTATTTGCAGTATTTATTGCTATATTAATTGGAATTCCCTTAGGTATATTAATAACAAGGGTCAAAAAAGCATCTAAACCAATACTTATGTTAGCAAACCTTATTCAAGCTGTACCAAGTTTAGCATTATTAGGATTTTTGATTCCTATAATAGGAATAGGTAGTAAACCAGCTATTTTAATGGTAGTGCTATATTCTTTATTACCTATAATAAAGAATACTTACACAGGACTTACTAATATAAATCCAGATATGCTAGAAGCTGCAAAGGCAATAGGAATGACTAAAGGGCAAATCCTTAGACTTATACAAATTCCTTTAGCCCTTCCAATAATAATGGCAGGAATAAGAATTTCTGCAGTAACAGCAGTTGGACTTATGACTATAGCAGCTTTTGTTGGTGCAGGTGGATTAGGGTATATGGTATTCTCAGGAATACAGACAGTAGATAATTATATGATTTTAGCTGGAGCTATACCTGCTTGTATATTAGCCTTAGTAATTGACTTCATAGTTGGAAAAGTGGAAAAAGCGGTGGCACCTAGTGGAATAAAGATGGCTGATGGTACAATGAAAATAAAGAAGGTATCTAATGGAAAGAAATCTAATAAGAATCCATTAATAGCAGCTTTACTATTAATAGCAATTGTATCAGGTAGTATTTTTGCGTTTACTAGAAATAACGATAAAATAGTTATTGCCTCTAAAAACTTCTCTGAACAACTTATAGTAGGTAATATGCTAGCGGATTTAATTGAAAATGATACTGATTTGAAGGTTGAAAGAAAATTAAATCTAGGTGGAACTAATATTGCTTTTAGCGCCATGACTGCTGGGGAAGTTGATGCCTATGTAGAGTACACAGGAACAGGTCTTGTGAATATATTGAAAAAAGACATAGTAAATGATCCAAATAAAGTTTATGATATAGTATCAGAAGAATTTGAGAATAAATATAATATAAAATGGCTTGATCCTCTTGGATTTAATAATACATATGTTTTGGCAGTAACTAAGGATACAGCTGAGAAATATAATCTAGAGAGTTTTTCAGATTTAGCAAAGGTAAGTAATGACTTAGTAATAGGTCCAACTATAGAATTTACTAATAGACAGGATGGATATTTAGGTCTTATTAAAGATTATAATATGAGCTTTAAAGACTTAAAACCTGTAGATGGTGGATTAAGATATACCGCAATAGATACTAAGAAAAGTGATGTTATAGATTCCTTTGCAACAGATGGATTGTTAAAAGCCTTTGATTTAAAGGTATTAAAGGATGATAAAAGCTTTTTCCCACCATATTATGCAGTACCTATAATAAGAGAAGAGACATTAAAAAAACATCCAGAGCTTGAAGAAGTTATGAACAAGCTCTCAGGTAAAATAAATGATGATACAATGAGAGATTTAAACTATAAAGTAGATAAACTTGGAGAATCACCTGAAAAAGTAGCTAAAGATTTCTTAATAGAACAGGGATTAATATCTAAGTAGTTAATCAGTTAAGAATTCATAATGGACAATTGAAAATTAAGGTAGAAATTAGTTTTATCAAACTAATTTCTTTAATAGATTTATTGTAGCGGCGAACATTGTTCGCCGCTTTTTTTCACCTCTGGGGAACAGTAGTGAAACCCTTTAGGGTTCCCCTGAGGTGCAGTATAGTTTGGAACAAAAATTAATGAATTTATAATTGTGAATTTTGCACTTTGCATTGTGAATTAGTTAAAAATATCCGATGATTAGAAAGTATGTCCAACTTTAAGTTGGATATACTTTCTAATCATCGGATAAAAATATTTTTGCAGAGTTATATACTTTTTCATCACCTATAAGTAAAAGCACATCACCTTTATTAAAGGTTGCATAGGGGCCAGGGGAAAGTATAAGGGAGCCCTTTCTTTTTATTCCTACAATAGTGGCTCCTGTATTTTGCCAAAACTTAGCTTCAGAAATAGATTTACCGATTAGCTTACAGTTATCGGGAATTTTTATTTCTAAAGGCGTTACTGGAGTTATATTGCCTAATCTGCCAGAGTGGTCTACTATTTTATTTATAGTTTCCATTATCTCGTCTTCAAGTTTTCGCTTTTTAGCAATTAAGTCCGCAAGGGTAGTCTTACAAGAAGCAATACTTTCTATATTTTGAAATTTATTTATAAATTTAAAAGCATTATCTTTTGAAAGAACAGTTATTCCACTTCCTTTAGATGATTGAACTACATTCACATCTTCTAAAAGTTTTATTGCTCTTCTTATAGTTTCAGGAGAAACATTATATTTTCCTGCCAAAGTAGAGCGACCATGTAATTTTTTTCCTTCCTCAATATCTCCTTTATATATGCCACTGGCTATATCCAAAGCTATTTTTTGATATATAGGCATTGAATAATTTTCATACATAAGCTTACCTCCAAGTATACCAAGTTAACTTAATTCTAGAAGTAAGTTGGTTTTAAGTCAAGAGTAAAGTATACCTTTAGAAAAAGTTGCTAATGAAGAATTGACAATTGAGGTTGAAATTAATTCTTATGAATTAATTTCTTTAACTATTTTTACTAGCAATTTTATTGCTAGTTTTCTCCACCTCTGGGGAACAGCAGTGAAGCCCTTTAGAGTTCCACTGAGGTGCAGTATAGTTTGGAACAATACCTAAAAACTCAAACCAATATTAATGGAGATAACTAATATAATTTAAATATTAGTTAATGTATTAAATATTATTTTATATCATACTGCACCCCAGGGGTATATTTTAGAGTTTAGTTTATGTATTAGGCTTATTCAGGTATTTTAATTTCTCTAATATTTTTTAATATGTTATATACCCCAGGGGTGGAAATTAATTTAAAACTTCTCCATAAAGGAGAAGTATCAATAATTGTCAATTATCCGTCGTCAATTCTCAATTGTATAAGTAATAGTAATTCTAAATCAAGTAACTTTAATTTTTAAGATTTATACAAAAATTCTCTATACCCATTTCTCAGCCCAATTTTGGACTTCTATCATAGCTTTTTCAAGTTCTTTACCTTTTTCAGTAAGCTCATATTCGATTCTTACAGGAGTTTCAGCGTAAACTATTCTTTTAATTAATCCTTCTCCTTCTAATTCCTTAAATCTTTCTGCTAACATTCTATCACTAAGCTCTGGAATCATAGTTTTTATGTCAGAAAAACGTTTAGGACCACTTAAAAGTACTTTTATTATAAGTCCAGTCCACTTTTTACCTAGTAATGTAAAAGCATATTCAAATTTAGGACACATATGAAATTCACTCATCATATCACCTCTTATTCTAGTATGTTATAAATGCTTAAATTTATGAAAGAGTTACTACTACAATTATAATTTAATTTCTATAAAAATAAAAGTAAATATAAAAAAATTAAAAACTTACTTGACAATATATACTTACTTTTAGTACAATACTTACATAAAATAAGTTAAATGATTTTAATTAGTTTTACGAAAAAACAATAAAGAATAATTAATAAAGAAAATATATACAATATGGAAGAGGAGGTAATCCTATGATAAAGATTATAAATGGCGAAGCTGTTAAAGATGGAGCTGGAGTAAAACTCAATAGAGTTATAGGAAGTAGAAATTTAGATAATGCAGATCCTTTTTATCTTCTTGATGAGTTTAGAAGTGATAACAAAGGTGATTATATGGCAGGTTTTCCTATGCACCCTCATAGAGGAATTGAAACTATAACTTATATGGTAGAGGGCAGTTTTAAGCATAGAGATTCAAAAGGAAACGAAGGAGTGCTAAATTCAGGGGATGTGCAGTGGATGACTGCTGGAAGAGGAATACTTCATGAGGAAATGCCATTGATGGAAGAAGGAAAATTATGGGGATATCAACTTTGGCTTAATCTCCCAAAGGAAAAGAAAATGATTGAACCTAAATATAGGCATATAAGTAATGAAGAAATTCCTATTATAAAGGAAAAAGGAGTTCTAATAAAACTTATATCAGGGACATATAAAGATAAAAATGGAGCTACAAATCCCACAGTACCAGTAGATTATATAGATGTTAGAATTAATGATGGAAGATTTGAAAAGGAAGGAATGGAAACAGTTCTTTTATATGTTCATAGTGGAGAGATAAATGTAGAAGCTCAAGGAGAAAATGCAGCTGTGAAATCTGGCAATATGTGCTTTATAACTGGTGGTGGGAATATAGAAGTTATAGGGGAAGGCGGATTTTTATATATAAGTGGAAATCCACTTAGAGAACCAGTTGCAAGATATGGACCTTTTATAATGAATACCAGTGATGAAATAATTAAAGCAGTAGATGATTATAATAATGGAGTTTTTGATAAATAGGAGGGATTTTTTATGGATTTAAAAAAAGTATATGAGGAAAGACGAGCAATAAATTTCTTTGACCCTAGTAGAGATATTAGTGAGGAACTTTTAAAGGAGATAATAGATTTGTCAGTACTTGCACCTTCTGCTTTTAATCTTCAACCTTGGAGTATAATTGCAGTAAGGTCAAAAGAAGCTAAGGAAAAACTTTATAAACTTTCAAATAATCAACCAAAGGTTTTAGAGGCACCAGTAACTTTGATTATAGTTGGAGATAAAAATGGATATAATAAAGATAATCCAGTATGGCAAGAGTTTCGTAAAATTGTAAATGACGATGAGGAAGCTATTAAAAATACGCAACAAGCTGCTTATAATTTATATGGAACTTCAGAAGAAAATAAAATTAAATTTGCTGAAAGTAATGGTGGATTATTATCAATGTCTATAATGTATGCAGCTAAAAATTTTGGGGTAGACTCTCATCCGATGAGTGGAATTGATTTTGAAGGTATAAAGAAAGAATTTGAATTAAGTGAAGATAAAACAATAGTAATGACAATATCCTTAGGATATTTAAAAGAAGATAAAACATTATATCCTAGAAGAGCTAGAAGAGGATATGATGAGATAGTAAAAGTACTATAAGTCATTTGAAAAATAGCTAGTCATCACTGTAAAAAAATTATTAGATTATTTTAAGAAAGTATTGATTAGTATATAAAAACATGATATAATAAAGAAGTTATCAGTTAAATAACTATAACATAAAGATTTAATATGATTAAAACATTCCCTTTTTAGGTGTATCGAGTAGATCGTTTTTTAAATCTTAATATAAATAAAAAGGAGAAATGTTTAAAATGGCAGATAAGAATTTAGTATGTAAAGATTGTTCAAAAGAATTCGTTTTCACTGAGGGAGAGCAAGAATTCTACAAAGAAAAAGGATTCGAAAATGAGCCACAAAGATGCCCTGAGTGCAGAAGAGCTAGAAAACAAAACAGAGGATTTCAAAGATAATTAAACAGTAATAAATTACCTATAAGAAGCAATTCTTATAGGTTTTTTAATTTTTTAAATTAATACTACGTAGTTTTACATTCATATGAATACCTTCCTACTTAAATACATACTCTATGACTAACTTAAATAACTCACAATTCACAATGCAAAATTCATAATTATGGTTGAAATCAATTCTTTATGAATTAATTTCTTAAACTAATTTTTTACTAACAATAATTTTTAATTCTCAATTGTATAGAAGATACTTATAAGAATTTATATTAAAGTAGTTTTCTTTTATAAAGACGTATGTTAAATAAAAATAATAAAGATAAGAAAAATGAATAAAAAGTAAAAGATATTAATAAAAACTTATAATTGTTAACAAATATTAACAAACTGGAAGTTAGATGGTATAATATAATGGAAATTAGAATACAATTAAGGATGGTTTTTTATATGCGATGGATAGAGCTTAAAAGGAAGAAACATTTAAATGGATGTGTGAATATACCAGGAGCTAAAAATAGTTCACTTGCATTAATGGCAGCATGCTGTTTGAG
The DNA here is from genome assembly GCF_054863625.1 of Clostridium sp. Marseille-QA1073. Lineage (NCBI taxonomy): Bacteria > Bacillati > Bacillota > Clostridia > Eubacteriales > Clostridiaceae > Clostridium > Clostridium sp. Marseille-QA1073. Next base: position 36,038 of record NZ_JBSVQM010000004.1, read on the forward strand.
TGATGAACCAATTATACTTAAAAATGTACCCCATATTTCTGATGTAGCTTTGATAGAAGATATAAGTAGAGATATTGGATTTAATATAATTAGTAAAGAAGATTATTTATTACTTGACCCAACAAATATATTAGGAGCTGAAATTGATCCTAAAAAAGCTTCAGCTTATAGAGCATCTTATTACTTTATTGGAGCATTACTTTCAAAATTTAAAAAAGTTACTTTAGGATATCCTGGAGGAGATAACTTTGGAAGTAGACCTATTGACCAGCATATTAAAGGATTAAAAGCTTTAGGAGCAGATTTTAAATTTTATAATGACTATTATGTAGTAGAAGCGGAAGAGCTAAAGGGTGCTGAGATATTTTTTGATATAATTTCTAGCGGTGCCACTATTAATCTTATGCTTGCAGCAGCTAGAGCAAAAGGAAAAACCATATTACAAAATGCTGCAAGAGATCCTGAAGTCGTAGATTTAGCTATTCTTTTAAATAAAATGGGAGCTAATATTAAAGGAGCAGGTACTAGTACAATTGTTATAGAGGGAGTAAATGAGCTTAAAAAATGTAGCCATAGGGTTATTCCAGATAGATTAATTGCAGGAACTTTTTTAATGAGTGCAGGAATTGCTGGAGGAAATATTACAGTGGAAAATGTTATACCTGAACATTTATTATCTTGTGTAGCCAAGCTTGAAGAAACAGGATTACATATTGAAACAGGAGAAAATTATATAAGAGCAATTAAAGAAGGTAATTTAAGAGGGGTAAATGTAAAAGCTTCGATGTATCCAGGTTTTGCTACAGACCTTCAACAACCATTAACAGCAATGCTTGTAGAAGCAAATAGTCATAGTATGATAAAAGATACTGTTTATCCAAATAGAATTAATCATTGTTTTGAATTAAATAAAATGGGAGCAGATATTATAATTAAAGAGGAAGGTTTTGTAATTCCAGGTAATCGTAAATTAAGAGGAGCACATGTTCATGCTAGTGATGTTAGAGCTGGAATATCTCTTATTCTAGCAGGATTAGCAGCAGAAGGGACTACTTATATAACTGGTATAGAGCATATAGAACGTGGATATGAAAATATTATAGAGACATTTTCCTCTATAGGAGCAGATATTAAAATATGTGAAGATAATAATATGAAAGAAAGCGAATTTGTTGTTTGCTAAAAGATATAAAAATTATATTTTTGAAATAAAATTTATTAAAAAACTCCAATGTTTTGACATTGGAGTTTTAACTATCTTAATTTTAATTTCTCAAAAAACTTTCTTATGGGAATTAAAATCTATATAAGCCTAATATTTTTATTCTTTGAATTGACATGATAAATTTTCTTTGATAAAATTTCCTAGTTAAAATATTTAATAAAATTTAAATGAAAACTAAGGAGAAGATTTATGAATGAATCAAAAGAGGTAAAAATAGTTACTGCTGACCCATCTGGGCTGGGGCTTTTTGGATTAGCAATAATTACACTTGTAGCTTCTTCGCAGAAGCTTGGAATTACTCAAGGGGTATCATTATTATTGCCTTGGGCAATATTTTTAGGAGCTTTTGCACAGTTATTTGCTTGTATCAATGATTTTAAGCATAATAACACTTTTGGAGCAACAGCTTTTGGAGGATACGCGTTTTTCTGGTTCGGAATGGCATTAACATGGTTGATTCAAAATGGAGTATTTGGAGAAAAGCTTGCTACATCAGTAGATCCTAAGCAATTAGGTTTTGCATTTGTAGGGTATTTAATTTTTACTATATTTATGACTATTGGAGCTATGGAAACTCATAAGGTATTATTTAGTATTTTTTTATTTATTGATTTTTTATTCTTAGGGTTAAGTATGAATTTCCTTGGAATTATGCCAGAACTTGGTCATGAGATTGCTGCATATTCTGAATTTATAATTTCTATACTTTCATTTTATGGTTCAGGTGCTGCAGTTTTAAACAAACACTTTGGAAGAGAATTCTTACCAGTTGGTAAGCCTTTTGGAATATTTAAGGCATCTTCAAAAAATAACTAGCTATTTTATTTCATATGCCTTAAAGCAGTAATTATTAATATAGAATAAAAGTGAAATGTATTAAGCGAAAACTTTAAAGTTACAAAAATAATCTCTGCAATAAGGACAACCTTACTGTGGAGATTATTTTTTATCAATTAGAAGATTTTTTAATGTATTGTATTTTAAATAGCTTAAATCATGAAGCTATATTTTTGTTTATTTAAAAAACTTATAGATGGTATCCTGTTCATAAATAATTGGTATTGGAAATCAAAGAGAATTATTATTAGAATTAAGGTAAAGTAAATTTTATATATTATTAGTAGTAGGAAGATAAAATCTATAGATTTATATTTAACAGAGTTGTAGTTTTATGGTATTAAGGAGGAGATTTCTTTGGATAATGATACTTTGAAAAGCTTAAGACCAGAAATTAGAGAGAGGATTATGAGAGAGGAATTAGGAGAGGAAAAGTGCAAAATATTAGATAAATATGATCTCTATCCAAATGGAAGACTATATTGGGAAAGAATACAGGAAAAATATCCTGTACAGGAGTACTTCAGTCATAAATTTGCTAAAAAAACTTCAGCCTTAGGTATGATATTTCATATATATAGGTTATGCTTTGCAAAGACGAAATATTTTGAAAATAATTGGGAGTATTTTATCCCTTGCATATATGATTATAAAAAAGGTTTTATAGAAACAGAAATTTATAATATGGAATATATAAAACAAAAGGATACAGGAATAATACTAGATTTAAGAGAATTAGCTAAAATAAAATGGATTAGTGACTTTAGACAAATATGCAATTATTTAGAGGAAAAACAAAAAGAAGTAGAGAATAGTAAAAGTCATAATGAAAAGGGAGCATGATATGCAATTGACAATTGAAAATGGACAATGGACAATTTAGGAAACTTCTCCTTTGTAGGAGAAGTTTTAATTTTATTTTTTGAAGTTATGAAGTAACTTTTTATAAGAACTAGCAATGAAATTTCTACTCAATTATGTATTATGGTATTATAACTACATCTTTTGATTTTTTAATTTTGTGCAATATATGTAATAATAAAGTAGAGATTAGATATAGATATAGTAATACTTAGGCAATTGAGAATTGACAATTGACAATGGAGAATTATTGATACTTCTCCTTTATAGGAGAAGTTTTGAATTGATCTTTTTTTGAAGTTGCGTAGTAACTTCTTATAAAAAATTAACGATATAATTGCTAGTAAAAAATCAATTAAAGAAATTAATTTCAACATAAATTGTCAATTGTCCATTCTCAATTATTCATTGCTTAAGTTGTTTTTAGGGGTAATAATTTATGAGGGAGAATATGAATTTAATGACAAAAGACAGATTGGGGTTAAATGATTTATATAAAAATATTTGGTGGAACACAAATAAAGATTTTCCAAAGTTATATGGAAAGGTCAGTTATTTTGAAAAAATAAAAATGGAAAAACAGACAGATAAGTTTATTAACGAAATTATAAAGGTAATAGAAAGTTTTCCTAATGAAGATACAAAGAAGAGGCAATGGAGAGATAGATTTAATAATATAATAGAAGAGTTTATAAATAAATCTCCATTAATTAATAGTAAAGATAAGGAAATTTTATTGGATAGAGAATTACTGAAAAGTACAGAGGACTTTATAAATGCAGCAAAAGCTTTTGACAGCAATATTTCCACAGAAGATATAGGTCAAGCCATGAGAAATGTATGGATAATGAATATACTTCAAATGTTATTTGGGATGAAAATAGCATTTACTGACTCAATATTTGGATATAGCATGTTATATCCCTATACAGATAATTATTTAGATAATCCCCAAATATCAAAAGAAGAAAAAATAAATACTAACAAAAGACTAGAAAAAAGATTAAAAGGTAGGTTAATTGAGCCAAATAATGAATATGAAAAGAAAGTATTTGATTTAGTATCAAAAATTGAAAATACTTTCGATAGAGAAACTTATCCTGAAGCATTTCAAAGCTTAATATATATTTATAATGGTCAAGTAAAGAGTATGATTCAGCAAGGAAAGAGAACATCACCTTACGAAATCGATATTTTAGGTATATCAATAGAAAAGGGTGGAAGCTCTGTTTTAGCTGATGGTTACTTAGTTAAAGGGAAACTAAGTTATGAAGAAGCAAGATTTTGTTATGGATATGGAATACTTCTTCAAATATGCGATGACTTACAAGATGCAACAGAAGATTTAGAAAATAATCATATGACTATAATATCTCAGTTAGCGGAAAAGTGGGATTTAGACAACATAACTAATGGACTAATAAATTTTACTATTAACTTGATAGATGGTGTAGAATGTTTTCAATGTAAAAATATAAAGGAGATAAAACAGTTAATAAAAAAGAATTGCTTACAATTAATATACTTTGCTATAGCAGCAAATAAGAATTTATATAGTAAAAGTTATTTTAAAGAAATAGAAAAATATTTTCCTTATAGAAGAAGATATATGATAAAGCTTTTTGATAATTTAAAAAAGAAGTTTTCAAACATGAATGAAAGTTATAATGGAGTAAGTATAGAAGAGATAATTAAGTACGGGCTATTAGGTGAAGAAGTTAATTTTAATTTAATATATAATAATTAAAAAATTAAAGTGCACCTCAAATGTTAGACACCTATAACATTTGGAGGTGTATTTTTGTATTATGAGAAATTAACTATCTTTCAAAGAAATTATATTTTTATAAAATTATATATTATAATAAAGATATGTTTATAATGATATATAAGAAAAACTGGCATTTATAGATATAATTTATGCAGTAATATATATTTACGAAAAGAGGTTAAATTATGGCACAAGCGAAAACAAATGCAATGAGAATTTTAGACCAAAAAAATATAGAATATGGAATTATAACTTATGATAATAAGGATGGCAAAATAGATGGTATTTCTGTAGCAGCGAAGATTGGCAAGGATGTATCTGTTGTATATAAGACATTAGTAACTCAAGGGAGCAGTAAAGAAATCTATGTTTTTGTAATACCTGTTAAAGAAGAATTAGACTTAAAAAAAGCATCCAAAGCAGCTGGAGAGAAAAAGGTTGAAATGATACATGTTAATAATATATTGAAATTAACTGGCTACATAAGAGGAGGATGTTCACCAATAGGAATGAAAAAAAGTTATAAAACGTTTATAGACTCTACTGCTAAAGATATAGAAAAAATTGTTGTAAGCGGTGGAAAAATAGGAACGCAAATAGAGATATCTCCAGACAATCTTTTAAGTGTTATAAATGGAGAATTCCAAGATATAATAAAATAAATTAACAGAGAATTAGTTTTAATCAAACTAATTTATTCAACTAATCTTTAACTAGCAATATATTTGCTAGTTTTTTATTTAATGTGACTGTGTTATTTTAAAATAAATTAATTATAAATTTCTCAGCAATTGCTGAGAAATATCCACAATTGTGAATTTTGTATTGTGAACTGTGAATTGAAATAAGTTATGAGTTGAAATGATTTAAGGATATCGTTATATAAACATATATGTCAAATATTAAAGGATATATTGTACATGGATTTATCTTAATAAGAGCAAACTACAATAGAATCCAATAAAAGGACGGTGTAGTTAGAACTTATGAAAAATAAAGCAGCAGAAAGAAATTTTAAGAAGATAAAAAGTGAGTTTAATCATATTGAGAATATAGTAAAACATAGCAAATCTTATAATCTATGGGAACATGAAGCAGCTATAAGAAAAAAACTTAGAATGTTAAATGAATACAAGGGATCAGATGTTAAAGAATATAAAACAATTTATAATAAATACCTAGAATTATTAAATTATGCGTCGCAAAAGCTTTTACAGGATTATAATTATAAAAATAATACAGATTTTAATTTTAAAGATATAGTAAAAGAGAAAGAAAGTTCATACCTTAAATCAGGAGTTATGGGACTTCTTATTACGGATCATATTCCTAAAATAGTGGCTAAGGAGTTCGAGGAGCTTTTCCCTTTAAATCCTAAGGATGAATATAAAGAAGTAAGAAAACTTAAAAGAAAATTTTATCTCCATCTTGGTGAAACAAATACGGGAAAAACTTATAATTCAATACAAAGACTTAAAAAGTATTCAAAAGGTATTTATCTTTCTCCACTAAGAATACTTGCTTTAGAAAATTATGAAAGACTCAATAAAGAGGGAGTTAAATGCAATTTAATAACTGGTGAAGAAGAAATTATAATTGAAGGAGCTACACATATTTCTTGTACCATAGAGAAATTAAATATAAATGAAGAATACGAAATAGCTATAATAGATGAAATTCAAATGATAAATGATGATCAGAGAGGAGCTTCATGGACTAGAGCGTTATTAGCATTAAACTGTAAGGAAATACATATTTGTGGTGCTATAAACTCAAAAGAGCTATTAATAGATATATTGGAAGATTGTGGAGAAGAATATGAAATAAAAGAATATAAAAGAGATATACCACTTATCATGGAATATAAGCAATTTTCCTGTAAAGATGTTAAACAAGGAGACGCTTTAGTTGTATTTTCTAAAAAAAGAGTGTTAGAATTGGGAAGTCTTTATTCAAACTTAGGGATAAAGTCAAGTATGATATATGGAGATTTACCGCCGGAGGTTAGAAGGAAGCAGTATGAACAATTTATAAATGGCGAAAGTAGTATGCTAGTATCTACTGATGCTATTGGTATGGGAGTAAATTTACCTATAAGAAGAATAGTGTTTATGGAAATTAAAAAGTTTGATGGAAATGAAGTAAGATATTTAAATTCTCAAGAAGTAAAACAAATTGCAGGAAGAGCTGGAAGAAAGGGAATTTATAATGAGGGATTCGTAGCTTCTTATGGTAATACCCAAAGGTTTATTAATGATAATTTAGAAATAAAGGATGAGCTTATAGAGTCAGCAGTTTTAGGACCAAGTGAAGAAATTTTAAAAATTAAAACCTTACCTTTAAGAGAGAAATTAGCATTATGGAGTACTATAGAAGAAACTATACCCTATTATAGAAAGATGGATATAGGAGAATATTTAATTGTTTTAGATAGCATTAAAAATTATAAATTAGATGAAGTAATTCAATGGAAACTTTTAAAGATACCTTTTGATGTGAGCAATAAAGATATTATGAATTGTTTTCTTTATTATATGGATGAAATATTTATTTCTAAGAGTAAAAAGATTACAAAACCTACATATAAATTTAAAGATTTGTATGAGTTAGAAGCTTATTATCAAAAAATAAATTTATATTACTCATTTTCTAAGGCTTTTAATTTAAATTTTGATGAAGAATGGGTTTATGATGAAAGAATTAAGGTTAGTGATGATATAAATCATATATTGGTAAGAATATAATTTCATAAAATAAGGAACGTAATTGTTAGTTTTTCACCTCTGGGGAGCAGCTTAATCAATGGAAAATTGATAAAGGATAATTGACAATTGATGTTGAAATTAGTTTTAATTAAGCTAATTTTTTACTAGTAGCATAATTATTAATTTTTTATAAGAAGTTACTTCATAACTTCAAAAAACAAACCAATTGAAGACTTCTCTTATAAAAGAGAAGTAACGATAATTGTCCATTGTCAATAGTCAATTCTCAATTGAATAAAGGGGGATATTTATGAATACAGATTTATTAAATTATATTTTAAAGAAAATACAATTAAAAAACGACCAAGAATTAGTATTAAGAAAACCTATGATAGAGGATGCTGAAAGAATGATTGAGTACATTAATACTGTTGGTGGAGAAAGTGATAATTTACTATTTGGTAAGGACGAATTTCATCTTACTGTTGAGCAGGAAAGAGAACATATTAAAAATATAAATAATGCATCTAATTCACTTATGATTTTGGGAATTATAGATAATAATATTGTTAGTATTGCACAAATTACTAGTTCTAACAGAAAAAGAATAGCTCATAATAGTGAAGTTTCTATTTCTGTTAAAAAAGATTATTGGAGAAATGGAATTGGTAGTGCTGTAATGGAAGAGATAATAAAGTTTGCAAAAGAAAGTGGAAGGATAAAAAATATAAGCCTTGGCGTTAGAGCAAGCAACATTAAAGCAATTAAAATGTATGAGAAGCTTGGATTTGTAAAAGTTGGACTTCATAAAAATTACTTCAATATAAATGGTAATTTTGATGATGAAATATTAATGGATTTATATATTTAATTATTAAAATAACTTTCTTATTAGCAATTTTATGGCTAGTTTCCACCTATGGAGAACTTAGTCAATGAATAATTCACAATTAAAGTGGATATTAATTCTTTACGAATTAATTTCTTTAAATAGATTTTTTTAGTGGCGAACATTGTTCGCCATTTTTATATATTTAGAAATTTTTGTACTTAATTGTATAAATAATATTTTTGTTTCAAATAGATGAGGTATTATTGATTATTACTTTCAATTGTACTTTATATTTCAGAGTATATATAATTGATTTGTAATTATATATATTTACATTTCTGTTTTATTTAGTATTAGTATAGGTTAGTAAATTTATACTTCATTGGGGGGATAAAATTGAAACAAAGTAAGTCATTTATTTTAGCTATAAGTGCATTATCTGTAGCTATAAATATTGTTTTAGGAACTTTAGTACAATTTTTAAAAATTCCGTTAGTATTTTTAGATACTATAGGAACTATATTAAGTGCAACATTATTTGGCCCATTTTATGGTTTTATGGTAGGGGCTGTTTCAAATATACTAAGTCCAATACTTTCAGGAAATCCAAAAGATATTCCGTTTTTTATTGTTAATGCTATGGTTGGATTAATTGTAGGACTAATTGCTAAGAAATTTAAGTTTAATATAAAAACAGCAGTTATAACTGGAATAATTTTATCAATTGCATGTCCTTTAGTGGGAACACCAATAGTTGTCTATGTTTATGGTGGTGTTACAGGATCAGTTAATGATATATTCTTTACAATACTTAAAAGTTCTGGATCTAAAATTTTTTCATCAGCATTCATACCAAGAGTTGGAGGTAATATAGTTGATAAAATCTTTTCTTGTGTATTAGTCTCATGGGCTTTAACCACAACGACTTTAAAGAATAAGTACAATTTACAAAGAAAAAAGTCAGAAGTTATCTAGGCTTAAATTATTTTTTATATAAAAAATGGCTGTTGATTTTTCAACAGCCATTTCATTAAATTTTAAAGCTCATATACAGCTATAAAACAATCGAAACCTTTCGCTTTTAATTGTTGAACTCTGCTTTCAGCATTAGCTCTAACAGTATATGAACCGGCAATAACTCTATAATATCCATCATTGTAATCTATAAATACGTCATTTATACCAGCAGATTTTAAATCTTGAACTCTTCTATCAGCATTAGCTTTTTCACTATATGAGCCAGTTACAACTCTATAGTAAGTGGTTGTCCCACCACCAGTCGACCCTCCAGAAGGTTCTTTTCCAGTCAATCCTTTAACTATAGCTCTTGCAAGTTTATCTGATCCTGCATTCTTGTATGCGTTGCAATCTTTAGAAGTTGATACAAAGAAAGGTTCAATAATTATTGCAGTCATACTAGTAGCAGATAATTCATATAAACCAGTAGAAGCTTTAGCACCACGGTTTGAAAGTGATAATCTAGAAGCGATTTCTCTACTTATATTAGTTGCATAGTTCTGTGCTGCTGATGAGCCAGTATAATACCAAACTTCACTTCCAGTAGCAACATCAGTAGTATAGGCATTAACGTGACAGCTAATAAATAAATCTGCCCCCCAACTATTAGCTTCACTAACACCTGCACTAAGTGCTGAACTAGAACTTGAATATTTTCTTTCATCAGGATTAAAGACTTTTACTGTATGCCCCATATCCTGTAGATATTTAACGACTTTAGGTGCATATTCTCTTATTACTGTATATTCGTTTAAATAACCAACTGCTGAAGTATTGCTACCATTTGTTAAAATTTCATGACCAAATCTTACGAAAATTTTCATTTTAATAGACCCCCCACATATTTTATTTTTTATTAGATTAACTAAATCCAATTAATAAGAATGAAATTTTCGCAAAAGTGTAAACATTTATTATAAATATTAAATTAAACTAAATAAAAATAATATATGAAAAGATATTAAGTCTAGAAAAGTCTTTATGTTAATAGACTGTTCTAGCTAAAAATAATATATTTTAATATCATTCCTTTTTAGTAATAATATAAGATTTTATATCTTCTATATCTTTTTTTACATCTTCAATTAATTTTAATTTGTCTGTAAGACTAGAGATTATTTCTTGATATTTAGACTCTCTTTCTTCTTGTTTTAAATCTCTTTTTTCTTGCATTTTTAGTATATAAAAGATAAGTGCCACACTTAAAAGTGCCCATATACCATGAGAAGAAGCTAATTCTATTAATTTACCTTCCATATTTTACTCCTTATCTAATTAATATTTTTTTAAAGTTAGTAAAGCCCTATTTTAATTCTATTTATAGCTTGTCTACATATATCTAAATTTTCAGCAATTTCAATATAACTATAGTTCTTAATAAACTTTAATATTAAAATCTTCATTTGCAGTTCTGTAACATGTTTTAGCATATCCTTTATCCAAATAATATCTCCTTCATCATAGTATCTACAATCAGTATATAGATTTAAATTTAATTTTGTGTTTTTATAAGATAAAATTTTTGTTTTTTGATAAATAAATGTATTTATTTTTTATGCACTATTAATGTAAGGCACTATATATTCATCTTAAAGATCATTACATGTATTATGTAAATGAAGCTTATATAACATTTTAATAAATTACACTGGAAAATCTTACTCACTATTCCTACATATTGGAGGTATATTATATTTTTAAATTAAAGGATTAACTTTTAGTTTAAATATAAAAAATAAGTGATAAAGATTAATCTTTACCACTTATTTTTTATTGATACAATTATTTAATATCTAATTTTTCAGCAGCTGCTTTAGGAATATCTTCTTTTTGTACTTCTTCATATGAAAGTGCTTCATCTTTCTTAAAAGTTACTTTTAAGAAAGCACCTTCACGAAGTTGTTTCATTCCTAAAAATTTAACAGATTTTTCATTACCATCTTTATCATATCCAGTTAATTCGTATCCTCTAGATGAAGTTTCTTTACCTTTGTCATCTTTTTGCGGAGTTCCTTCACCTTGAACTATTACATAATAATCTACTTTTTTTACAAATGGATTATATTTTGAATCACATCCTGTTAAAATTGCTGGTACCATCAATACAACCATTAAAATTGGAATTAATTTTTTCATCTTATGCCTCCTAAATTCTTTTACAAAGTTGTTTATGTAATAAACTAATATAAAAGTATATTTACACTAGTTTTATAAAAAGTTAACCTAAAAATCATATAAATTTAAAGCTTATTATATTAAGGATAATAGCTATTTTATTTTCATTTTTTCTATAGCTTCTTTAGGAATATCTTCTTTTTGAACTTCTTCATATGTTTTTACTGATTCACCTTTTAAAGTAAGCTTTAAGAAAGCGCCTTCACGAAGTTGTTGTATACCTGTGAAAGTAATAATTTTTTCTTTACCTTCCTTGTCATATGCAGGTAATTTATATTCTCTACTTTCCATAACCTTACCCGTATCATCTTTTTGTGGAGTTCCTTCTCCTTCAATTACTACATAGTAATAAGTTTTGCTTGCAAAAGGATTATATCTATCATTACATCCGGTTAATACCATAGGAACTATCAATATCATCATAAGAATAGGAATCAATTTTTTCATTTTAACACCTCCTGTTAATTGATGATATAAGTATAGCATACACAATCTGTTATTAAATGACTCTAACCTTACAAAAGTGTAATTATTTCTTACATTTTTATAAGATTGAGCTTACGTGGGTTTTTAATTCACAATTCACAATTGTGAATATTTCTCAGAGGAAGCTAAGAAACTTAGAATTGATAACAAAAAATCAGTTAAAGAATTAATTTCCACCATAATTGTGCATTGTCTATTATCAATTCTCAATTGAACAAGTTCCCCAGAGGTGGAAAACTAGTTAAAGAAATTAGCTTGATTAAAACTAATTTCCACCTTAATTATGAATTGCACATTGTGAATTGTGAATTATATTAAGCTAGTACATTTATGTAGATAAAAATGATTTAATTAAAATATTAAATATCCATAAGAATTTTTATCAAAAAACTTAATATAATAATATGTGAAAAAGAATAAAATCTATTGCTTTTTTATGAAAAATATATTAAACTTTCGTAATGTATGGAACTTTTTATGAAAAAAACATAATAATGTTCACTTATATAAGTCTAGCGATATGGGCTAGATGTTTCTACCGAGCTACCGTAAATAGTTCTATACTATAAGTGCAAGGATTATTATTACGAAATTCTACAGAAAATCTTTAAGGGAGATGATTATTTTGAAGTACGATGTAATAATAGTAGGAGCAGGTCCATCTGGAATTTTTGCAGCACTAGAATTAGTAAGGCAAAAAGCTAATAAAAAAATTTTAGTGATTGAAAAAGGAAGAAGTATTGATAAAAGATATTGCCCTAAGGAAAAAACAAAGGAATGTGTTTCTTGTAAACCATATTGTCATATTACTACAGGATTTTCAGGAGCTGGCGCTTTTTCCGATGGAAAATTATCTTTAAGTTATGAAGTAGGAGGGGATTTGCCTACTCTTATAGGAACTGATAAGGCACAAGAATTTATTGATTATACTGATGGTATTTATCTTGAATTTGGTGCAGATACAAAGGTAGAAGGTATAGGAAATACTGAAGAAGTTAAAGAGATAAGAAGAAAAGCTATAGAAGGCGGATTAAAATTAGTTGACTGCCCAATAAGGCATTTAGGAACAGAAAAAGCACAGGAAATATATTTAAAGATACAAAATTTCTTGTTAGATTCAGGAGTAGAGATAAGGTTTGATACTTTAGTTAAAGATATAGTTGTTGAAAATGATGAAATTAAAGGTATAATTTCAACTGATTCAAAAAATAAAAACAATGAAGAAATTGTTTTAGGCAATAAAGTTATAATGGCAACAGGAAGAAAAGGTGCTGATTGGCTTAAGGACATGTGTATTAAACATGAAATTAAACATTCTGCTGGAACTGTAGATATTGGAGTTCGTGTAGAGCTTAGAAATGAAGTTATGGAAAGTGTAAACAATGTACTTTACGAATCTAAGCTTATAGGATATCCAGCACCTTTTAATGATAAGGTTAGAACCTTTTGCCAAAATCCAGGAGGGTTTGTAAGCCAAGAAAACTATGATAATAATTTGGCTATAGTTAACGGGCATTCTTATAAAGATAAAAAATCAGAAAACACAAACTTAGCTATATTAAGCTCACATAACTTTGCAGAGCCTTTTAATGAACCTATAGAATACGGTAAAAAGGTAGCTGAGCTGGTTAATATGTTAGGTAATGGTAGAATATTAGTTCAAAGATATGGTGACATATTGGATGGAAAGCGAACATGGGAACATGAACTATACCAATCAAATGTTAAACATACTTTACCAGATGCAGAAGCAGGAGATTTAACTTCTGCAATGCCATATAGAACTATGACTAATATATTAAACTTTATTAAAGCTATGAATACTGTAGTACCAGGATTTGCAAGTAGAGAAACATTATTATATGGACCGGAAATTAAGTTTTATAGTAATAAAATTAATATTGATGAAAATTTTGAAACTAATATAAGGGGGCTTTACTGTTTAGGAGATTCAAGTGGATGGACTAGGGGATTAATGATGGCTTCCGTTATGGGAGTATTGATGGGAAGAAATATTTGCGAAAAATAAAAAAAGCGTGGCTAATGTCACGCTTTTTTTATTTTAAAGAATTTTATACTTGAAAATTACTGAATAAGATTTTTAAGTATTTTAATTCGATTATTTAATTCACGACTTAAACAATTAAAAATAATTTTAGCATATTTTAAATTTCATATATAGCGATGTTATTTATGAATATATAAGAAAAATTAATCAAAGAATATAAATAATTTAAATTAACTGTGTAGGGAAAGGAGAAAAGTATGGCATATACAAAACGAATACTTAAATACTTAAAGCCATATACATTTCTTGCTATTATTGGACCATTATTTATGGTATTAGAAGTAATTATGGATTTATACCAGCCTAAGATAATGCAAAATATGATAGACGTGGGAATAGCAAATAGTGACTTTAACTATGTGGTAAGGTCGGGGATACTTATGGTGGTAGTTTCAATTATAGGTCTTATTGGTGGTGTACTTTGTATTAAATATTCTACAACAGCTGCGATAAATGCTTCTACTGATTTAAGAAAAGATTTATATGGAAAAATACAAGGATTTTCAGGAGGAAATATTGATAAGTTTTCAAGTGGAAAATTAATAACCATATTAACTACTGACGTAAGTAATATACAAATGGCTATAATGATGATGCTTAGGACTATGGTAAGATCTCCACTACTTTTTATTGGAAGTATAGTAATGGTATTTATAAATAGTTATCAGCTGTCACCAGTGCTTTTAGGAGTTATTCCTGCCTTAGTAATAGCATTAATTATCATAGGTAAAAAAGCCAGTATGCTTTTTAGAAAAGTACAGGAATCTTTAGATAGAGTTAATACAACTATGCAAGAAAATTTATCAGGAGTTAGAGTTGTAAAAGCCTTTGTAAGAGAAGAATATGAAATAAATAAATTTGATAAGGTCAATGAAGATTTGACAAAGGTGAATACAGCTGCAGTTCAATCTATATCTATACTACTTCCTGTAATTATGCTAGTAGTAAACCTTGGTATAGTTGCTGCCTTATGGTTAGGGGCCATTAATGTAAATAATGGAACGATTCAAGTTGGTCAAATTATAGCATTTTTAAATTATCTTCTTCAATTATTAATGGCATTAACAATGATAGCTATGATATTTATTCATATAGCAAGATCCGTACCGTCAGTAGAAAGAATTATGAAAGTTTTAGATACTGAACCAGAGATTGGAGATAGTGAAAATGCAAAACAAGTGGATAATTTCAATGGAGATGTTGAATTTCAAGATGTTTCTTTCAGTTACAATGATGATGGTGAAATGGTGTTAAAGCATATTAGTTTTAAGGCTAATCAAGGAGAAAAAATCGGCATTATAGGTTCAACGGGAAGTGGTAAATCTACTTTAGTTAAACTTATTCCTAGACTATATGATGTAGATGAAGGAAGAATTTTAATTGACGGTATGGATATAAGAGATTTAACAATTTCCTCTCTTAGAAGTGCTATTGGTATGGCCACTCAAAAGCCACTATTATTTTCTGGTACTATAGAAAGCAATATTAAATATGGTAAAGAAGATGCAGCATTAAAAGAAATGAGAAGAGCAGCAGAGTCAGCTTGTGCTATGGAATTTTTAAGTACTTTTGAACAAGGATTTCAATATGAGTTAACTCAAATGGCAACTAATCTTTCAGGTGGACAAAAACAAAGATTAGCTATTACAAGGGCTTTAGTAAGAAAGCCTAGAATACTTATTTTAGATGATTCAACAAGTGCTTTAGATGCTAGATCAGAAGGTATAATTCAAGAGGCATTAGATAGAGAATTTAATGATACAACTACATTTATAATTGCATTAAAAATTTCTTCAATTATTGATGCAGAAAGAATACTTGTATTAGATGAAGGAGAGCTTGTAGGACATGGGACCCATAGTGAATTATTAAAAAACTGTAATATATATAAAGAAATATACCTTTCTCAAGGTGGAAAGGAGGTAGCACATGAAGATTGATAACAGACGAGTTAATGCGGCTAATAATTCAAGTGGATTTGATCAAGTAAGGAGAGCAAAAGATGCCAAAGGAACTATAAAAAGAATTTGGGCATATTTAAGTAAACAAAAAAAGGCACTAACATTGGTTATTTTATTAATTATAATAACATCAATTTTAGGAATTTTAGGATCATATTTAATAGGAGTTACCATTGATAATTACATAATTAATAAAAATTTAAATGGAACATTAAAAATGCTTGGAATTATGGCAGTAGTTTATATTTCAAACTCTCTATTAACATGGCTTCAAACCTATATTATGGTTATAATTTCTCAAAAAGCTATAAAAAATATTAGAGAAGATTTATTTTCAAAATTTCAAACCTTATCTTTAAGGTTCTTTGATAACCATCCACATGGTGAATTGATGAGTCATGTAACTAATGATATAGACAATTTAAATAATGCTTTAACTCAAGGTGTAATTCAATTTTTAACAAGTGTTTTAACGATTATAGGAGTAACTATTGCTATGCTTTCTTTAAATTGGATTATGGCAATAGTAGCATTTATTATAATACCAGTAATACTTCTTATTACTAGGAAGTTAAGTAGATTTACAAAGGATGCTTTTATAAAGAGGCAAGAAACACTAGGAGAATTGAATGGTTTTATAGAGGAGACAATAGGAGGACAGGAGATAATAGCTTTATTTGGCCAAGAGGAGGAAGTCTTTGATAATTTTAAAGTTAGTAATGATAATCTTAAAGAAGCTTCCTTAAAGGCTGAAATATATTCTGGTATAATGAATCCTCTTATGAATTTTGTCAACAATTTAGATTTTGCTTTAGTTGTTGCAGTAGGTGGGTTTTTAACTTTAAAAAACTTAGCTACCATAGGAGTTATCGCTACCTTTGTAAACTATGCAAGACAATTTTCAAGGCCGCTCAATCAGTTAGCTACATTATATAACACAATTCAAGCTGCTATAGCTGGTGGAGAAAGAGTATTTAAAATTATGGATGAGGTTCCTGATATAGTGAATAGTAATGATGCTAAAGATATAGAAGCCTTAAAAGGAGAAGTAGTTTTTAATGATGTATCCTTTGGTTATAATGAAGAAAAAATGGTTCTGAAGAATATAAATCTCAATGCTAAACCGGGGGAAAGTATAGCTTTAGTAGGGCCAACAGGTTCTGGAAAAACTACTGTAATAAATCTTTTAACACGTTTTTATGATATAAATAGTGGTGAAATAAAAATCGATGGATTGGACATTAAAAATTATACTATTAATTCTTTAAGAGAAAATATAGGTGTAGTACTTCAAGATAGTTTTCTTTTTTCAGGTACAATAAAGGATAATATAAAATATGGAAGATTAGAGGCTACTGATGAAGAGGTTATTGAGGCTGCTAAACTTGCTAATGCTCATTCTTTCATAGATTACTTGCCAGATAAATATGATACAATTGTTGCAGCTCAGGGAGAAAATTTAAGTCAAGGACAAAGACAACTTATTTCAATTGCAAGAGCTATATTATCAAATCCAAGTATATTAGTTCTTGATGAAGCTACTAGTAACATAGATACAAGAACAGAGCTTCAAATACAAGAAGGTTTAAATAATCTTATGAAGGGAAGAACTAGTTTTATAATAGCTCATAGATTAAAAACTATAGAAGAAGCAAGTAAAATAATAGTAATTAAAAGTGGTGAAATCATAGAACGTGGAAATCATAAAAATTTAATAGAATCTAAAGGATTTTATTATGAATTATACACTTCACAATTTAAAATATAGAAATTTAAGATATATTTAAAATAGCTAGTCAATATTAGTGTCCATTTTCTTCATACTTAGTTGTTACAATTTCATTATAGCCCTTAACTTTAATAGAAATTTGCAACTTGTGTGATGGAAATATAGGATTTAGCTTTGACTAGTTATTTTCTTTTACGTTATTAAGCATAGAGATTACTATTAAGTAAATTTAAAATAGCAATTTTAAGGTTAGTTAAAGACAGAACATTAAATGAAAAATAAAATTGATAGTAATTATATTTTATAAATTACTATCAATTTTATAGAATTATATTTGTATATGTGAATATGTTAAAAAGATTTTAATTTTTATAATGGGTTAACATTCTAACTCACTATAGTATTTTTGTAATAATCTGAGGTAATGATTTGCTTCTCTTAACACATGATCTCCTAATAGAGGTAATATAATACTTTTAATATTGCAGTCTAATATTCCTCCTGTAAGCTCGCCTTTAAAATCTCTAAGATCTCTTGTTGAATTTAAAGTTTTTTCTGTTAGCCTAAAAACATCAGGGCAAACTTTCATTGTGTTCTGAGCTTCATTTAGTAGGTTTTCAAATGCTTTTGCAAAACTATCAGAAATACTTATTAAGTCTTTCTCTGTTGGATCTAATAATCCTCTAATTACTGCTGCATGCTCTGACATAATCCTATCCCAGAACGTTTCTTCCTCTAAAGCATCATCAATCAAATTAATATTTTGATAGTTTTGTAATCTTGTTAATTGCTCAACATAAAGTTCTGCTTCTCTTGTCATATGATCAATGTGTGATGAATAATTAAAAGTAAATATTTGACAATTAGCTAAATCGTTTAATATTCTCCTTTGAAAGTCTATAATTTGGGAAGTAAAATAAATAGCTCTTTTATTTAAAAAAGAAACTCTGTTTTCAAGAATACCAGGAAAGCTATACTCAGGACTTGTAATTAATCCCAATTGAACTTCAGTAATGCTAGTATTTATAGGTATTCCAGTAAAATATTCAGTAGCAAGTTCAGCATCTAATGTAAATTCTGTAACAAATTCTCCAGAACGCATAACTTGAGATGGAATAGTATTTCTTGATAGTATTACGGTTTCCCATAACAATCTATCAAATTGTGCTCTCAATTGGGCAGCTTCCATCATTTTATCCACATCTTTTCGAGTAAATCCAGCTTCTAAAAAAAATGCATGTTCTTTTTGAATTCTAAGAAAAAATAAATTTAATTCTAAAGAGTTTCCTATGAACTCTTCTCTTGATAACATAACCTCTCTTGATAACATAATATTTCTCCTAATATTGTTTACTACTACATATAATATTAATTATAAGTTAATATGTTACATATAAGGTATTTATTTCTTGAAAAGTGTTATTATCATGAGCTATATAAATTATTATATAGTAAATTTATTTGCAGAATTTTATTTATCAATTGATTAAATTGCATTAAAACAGTATAAAATAGTATAATATTGTAATATATTTGTATAAGGCATATAAAAAGGAGAAAATTATGATACTACATAAAGGAACTTTAGGATTAGATATAGAAGAATGTGAAGAAATTAAAGAAAAGCTAGGTAATGGAGAGAAGTTATATGATGCATTTTTAAAAGTGGTTAAAGAGAGAGAACCATCTTTTGATGTAAAGAGAATAACATCTATTCAAACGCCTGTTAAAGAAATTGCATTATCTTTTCAATTAATGGAAATCTTAAAAGAAAAAAAGAAAGAAAAATAAACTAAAATATAATGATTAAAGTTAAAAGAATAAAAATAAACTTAAAATTTATTGATAAATAGGCTTGTTGTAATGACAAGCTTATTTATATGGTTAATATTAACAATTTAACAATAATTTAAAATAAAAAGGCTTTTTTATATTTCAACATAATATAAATTAAATGATATAATTAAATTATATCATTTAATTTAGGGGGATTTAATATGAAGAATTTTTTCAAAGACAGAGCAAAATTGGCACTATTAATTGCATTTACCTTCGTATTTTCATTGGTAGTTCAATTTAATGCTAATCTAGTTTATGCTGAAGAGGCAAATTCACAGTATAAGCAAATTGATATCTTAAGTTTCAATGATTTCCATGGATCTTTAGAGGAAAGTGGAAAAAATGTAGGAGCAGCAAAACTTGCTGGAGCAATTGATGAAGCAAGAAAAGCTAATCCTAATAGTATTGTAGTATGTGCAGGAGATGCATTTCAAGGAAGTGCTATGTCTAATTTGACTTATGGCAAACCAGTAACAGATGTATTTAATTCAATAGGAATTAAATATTCAGCATTGGGAAATCATGAGTTTGACTGGGGAGATGAGCATTTAGTTTCATGGCAGCAAGAAGGAAATTTTAAGTTTTTAGCTTCAAATGTTTATGATAAAAGAACAGGAAAGCCTGTAGAATGGGCTGAGCCATATGCAGTACAAGAAATTGATGGAGTAAAAATAGGTTTTGTAGGACTTGCAACTCCAGAGACAGCAGTTAAAACAAAGCCTGAAAACGTTAAAAATTATGAGTTTAAAGATCCATCAGAAGCAGCACAAGTTTGGGTGGATCATTTAAGAAATGTGGAAAAGGCTGATGTAGTTATAGCATTAACCCATATAGGAAGTATTCAAAGCCAAGATGGAACAATAACTGGAGAAGTAGCAGAACTTGCAAACAATGTTAAAGGTTTAGATGGAATAATATCTTCACATACTCACCAAAAGGTTTCAGGAAAAGTTAACAACGTTCCTATAGTACAAGCTATGTATAATGGAAGAGCTTTAGGTAAACTTTCTATAAAGGTTGATAAAGATAATAAATTAACTTCAATAGAACCATCTGTAGACGTATTATATGAAAGAAAAGATTTAAAAGAAAATGAAGAAGTTAAAGCTTTAATAGGAAAATATACTGAAGAGTTAAAACCTATATTAAATGAAAAAGTTGCAGATTTACTAGTTGATTTACCTCATGATAGAAGAGATGGATTAAGTCCACTGGGAGAGCTTACAGCAAAATACATGACAATGTCAGCTGATGCTCAAATTGGACTTATGAATGGTGGAGGAATAAGAGCACCATTATCTAAAGGTGAAATAACCATGGGACATATGTATACAATTATGCCTTTTGATAACACTTTAGTTACTATGGATTTAAAAGGCTCTGATATTAAGAAAAACTTAGAACATGGAATTGCTAACGAAACATATGGATGGGTTCAATTCTATGGTGTAAGAGCTTATTATGACAAAGAAAAACCATCAGGAGAAAGAATTAATCATATGGAATTATTAGATGGTACTCCGATAGAAATGGACAAGTATTATAAAGTTGTTACCAATGACTTTATGGCTGAAGGCGGAGACGAATTTGATTTTTCAGGTGGTAAAAACATTTTAGATACAGGCAAGCCAATCAGAGATGGTATGGTAGAAATTATGAAAAAAGAAGGAAAAATAGATTATAGTGCTCAAGGCTTATTAATAGAAGGCAAAAAGCCAGAGACTCAACCTGGAGTTAATCCAGAAACTAAACCAGATAATTCAAAAGAAGATAAAGAAATATTACCACAAACTGGTTCGGATTTTGGAAGTAACGAATTTATAACTTTAGGAACTATAGTTACTCTTTTAGGTGGAGCTATGTTTGTAAGAAATAGAAAAAATAAGGAAGAAGATGCAGCATAATCTTTCTTATAAGAAAGTATAATTTGATCTATAAGTACCTTGCTTATAGATATACTAGTTTTAATATTAGTATATGTGAAAATGATTACTACTTCTTAGTATTATAGTTAAAACTTTAAATTCACAATGCAAAATTCACAATTATGGAGATTTCTCAGCAGAAACTGAGAAATTTAGAATTGATTTGTTTTAAAGTGATGTAGTTAGCTCTTATGATAAAAGCTAGCAATTGTATTGCTAGAAAAAAGTCTATTAAAGAGATTAATTTGCTTAAAACTAATTTCAACCTTAATTGTGAATTGTACATTATTTTAAGTAGTTATACATTTATATATAGCAAGGTGCTTTATATTCTCAATTTAATATATTTTAAATTAATTAGGGGGAGTTAAATGTGTTAAAGCTCTTTAAAATGAAAAAGCCTATATCCTTATTAGTAGTGTTTACTATGGTATTTACCTTATTTTCTTTCCATAGTACAAAAGAGGTTTTTGCTAATGAGGAAACAAAAGAAATACAAATAATAGGAACTTCAGACTTACATGGAAGATTTGCACCTTATGAATATGCTATGAATGAGGCGAACACAAAGGGAAGTCTTAGTCAAATTTCATCCTTAATAAAAGAGCTTAAAGAAAAAAATCCTAACACAATGGTTGTAGATGCGGGAGACACTGTACAGGATAACTCATCACAGTTATTTTTAAAAGATGATATTCATCCAATGGTTTTAGCCATGAATGAAATAGGATATGATACATGGACTCTAGGAAATCATGAGTTTAACTATGGAGTACCAACTTTAGAAAAAATGATGTCACAATTTACAAACACTTCTATCTTATGTGGAAACGTATATAAACCAAACGGGGAACCTCTTGGAAAGGCTTATGAGATAGTTGATGTAAATGGAGTAAAAGTTGCTAATATAGGAATGGTTTCACCTCATATTACTAAATGGGATGGTCCTAATCTTGAAGGATATAAAGTTACCAATCCTGTTGAGGAAACAAAAAAAGCAGTTAAAGAAATTCAAGATAATAAAAAAGCAGATATTATAATTGCTACTGTTCATATGGGGAAAGATACGGAGTATGGATTTGGAGATAGTGCTTCAGAAATAGCCAAAGCATGTCCAGAAATTGCAGCAATAATCTGTGGACATGCTCATTCAACTATAAAAGGCGAAGTTGTAAATGGTGTGGTTATAACAGAGCCAGGTAAATATGGAGAATTTGTTTCTAAAATAGATATAAAATTGACTAAAAATTCAGACGGAAAGTATGTAATTAAAAATAGAAGTACAGATATTAAGTCAGATTTAGTAGAAGTTAAAACTTATAAGGAAGATGAAGCTTTAAAATCAAAATTAGCTCCACAACATGAAAAAGCTTTAGCAGATGCTAATATAATAATAGGAGAGCTTAAGGGTGGAGATTTAGCACCAGCTAATGAAGTAAAGGGAATTACTGAGGCTCAATTAAGAGATACTCCATTATTAGATTTAATTTTAGAAGTTCAAATGCATTATGGAAAGAAAAATGTTCCAAATGGAGCACATCATGTTTCCGCTGCTGCAATTTTTGACTCAAAGGCTAATGCAAAAGAAGGAAAAATTAAAAAGGCAGATACTTCAAAGATCTACAAATATGATAATACATTGATGACTTTAAAAATTAATGGAAAGCAATTAAAGAAATATATGGAGTGGTCAGCAAGATATTATAACACTTTTAAAGAAGGGGATTTAACAATTTCTTTTAACGAAAACATAAGAATGTACAATTATGATATGTTTGGTGGAGTTAAATATGAAATAAATATATCCAAACCAGAAGGTTCAAGAGTAGAAAACTTAACTTATAATGATGGAACAGCTGTGAAAGATGGGGATATAATTTATTTAACTGTTAATAATTATAGAGCTAATACAACACTTTTAAATAGTGACTCTGGTATATTTAAAGGTGAAAATGTAGAAGTTGTTTACGACTCCGCAAATGAGCAGTTATCAGCGGTAAGAGACTTTATTAGAGAGTATATTGTAAAAGAGAAGAATGGAGTTATAACTCCAACGGTAGATAATAACTGGAAACTTACAGGATATAATTTTGATAAAGCAAAAAGAGATGCTGCGGTTAAACTTATAAACGAAGGTAAAATTGACATCCCAACCTCTGAAGATGGAAGAACTCCAAATGTTAGAAGTGTAACTTGGGATGATATTAAACATTTAGCACCAGAGCTACCTGAGAACAAGGATAGCGAAGTAACTAATCCAGAAGGTAAACCAAGTTCAAATAATAATGCTGAAGAAGAAAAATTACCACAAACCGGTCTAGAGTTTGGTAGCGAAGATTTTATATCTCTAGGCTCATTAGTATCATTATTAGGAATAGCAATGTTCTTATTTAACAAGAAGAAGAAAAGCGAAGATGCAGCTTAATTAAGCTATAAAAAGAGGTAACTACATTAATGTAGCTACCTCTTTTTCACTTCTGGGGAACAGTTTAATCAATGGAGAATTGAAAATTGTGGTTGAAATTAGTTTTAATACAAGTAATTTCTTTAACTAATATTTTTACGAGCAACACAATTGCTGGTTTTCCACCTCTGGGGAACAGCTTAATTATTGGAGAATTGAGAATGGAAAATTGACAATGAGGTTGAAATTAGTTTTAATCAAACTAATTTCTTTAAATAATTTTTTACTAGCAATACAATTGCTAGTTTTTTATAAGAAGTTACTGTGTAACTTCAAAAATAAATTAATTCTAAATTTCTCAGCAATAACTGAGAAATATCGATAATTCTCCATTGTCAATTGTCAATTTTCCATTGTTTAAGCTATGGTATATTAATCATTTATAGTATAATTAATTAAGACAGATAAAAGAAAATAACTAGTTAAAAATAGGTAATATATTTTGCACCAAACGTGTCCATAGGTTTTCATGATAATTGGTTTATCATAGATTTTCCTAAAGGCTAGAAATGAGGTAGAACTATGAAAAACAAAGTTTTTAGAGCTTTTGGTATAGTATTATTAGTTATAGGAATCTTAATGGTTGGTTATGGAATTTACAATAAGGTTAAAACTAATAATAAGCAAAAAGAAATGATAGAAAACTTTGAATCAGCTTTAAATCACATTAAAGATAGTAATAATGAGACAACTAAAGAAAATAAAAAACAGGAAAATGAAAAAGAAGAAATTCCTCTTACTGATGATGTTATTGCTATAATGGAAATACCTAAGATAAAGTTGCAAGTAGCAGTTAAAGAAGGAACAGAAATGGATATACTTAATTATGCTGTAGGTCACTTTAAAAACACTGCAATGCCCGGTAAAAAAGGAAATTTTGCAGTAGCTGGACATAGAAACTATACTACTGGAGAGTTCTTTTTAAATGTTCATAAACTAACTGATAAAGATGAGATTAAAGTTAGAACTCATGAGAATACTTATATATATACAGTTAGTGGTATGGAAGTGGTAAATGAAGATGCACTAGAAGTATTAAATCCTACAGAGGATGCTACTATAACTTTAGTTACATGTACAGAGGATGGGAAACAAAGGTTAATAGTGAGAGGTAAACTAAAGGAATAGGATGTGATAAAACTATATGGAAAATAATGAAGAAAGAATAGATTTAGGTAACTTTGCTCATCTTCACGTCCATACAGAATATAGTCTTTTAGATGGCTCAGGAAAGATAAGTAAAATGGTGCAAAGGGTCAAGGAATTAGGCATGAAAACCATAGCCATTACAGACCATGGAACTATGTATGGTTGTGTTGATTTTTATAAGGCTGCAAAAGAAGAAGGTATTAAGCCAATTATAGGATGTGAAATTTACGTTGCATCTAAATCTATGCATATCAAGGATGCTAATAGTGAAAATGAAACCAATCACTTAGTATTGTTAGTAAAAAATGAAGTTGGATATGAAAATTTGATGAAGATTGTTTCTACTGCATCCATAGAGGGATTTTATTATAAGCCCAGAGTTGATCATGAATTCTTAAAAGCTCATAGTGAAGGGCTTATTGCAAGTAGTGCCTGCTTAGGAGGAGAAGTCCAATCCTATTTACTTCAAAATAATGAGAAAAAAGCAAAAGAAGCAGCACTAAGATTTAAAGAAATCTTTAATGAAGATTTTTACTTAGAACTTCAATATCATGGCATGGATGAGCAGTTAAGAGTTAATGAACAATTAATTAAACTATCAAAAGAATGTGATATTCCATTAATATGTACTAATGATGTTCATTACATAAATAAAGAGGATGCAAAATCTCATGAAATACTATTATGCATTCAAACAGGAAAAACAATGGAAGATGAAAAGAGAATGAAGTATCCTTCCAATGAGTTTTATTTAAAATCTCCTGAGGAAATGAAGAAAATCTTTGGATATGTTCCAGAGGCATTAGAGAATACAGTGAAAATTGCAAAGCAATGCAATTTTGATTATGAATTCCACAAATCAAAATTACCTAAATTTCCATTACCAGAGGGGGTAGAACCTTATGATTATCTTAAAGAAACCTGCTATAGTGGTCTCTTTGAGAGGTATGAAGCTTTTAAATCTTTAATAGAAAAGCCTTTTGATTTCGAAGAGGTTATAAAAATAACTAAAGAGGATGATGAGGCAAAAAAAATAGTCGATAGGTTAGAATATGAGCTAGGTATCATAAATCAAATGGGTTATGTTGATTATTTCTTAATCGTTTGGGATTTTATAAAATTTGCCAACGAAAATGGTATACCAACTGGACCAGGAAGAGGTTCGGCAGCAGGATCAATAGTAGCCTATACCTTAGGAATAACAAAAATAGATCCAATAAAATACGGCTTACTCTTTGAGCGTGAAGTAAGATGCGCTAGTTAAACTCGGTGAATTGCTGGAAGGCTAAACATAAAAAATATGCATGCTAATCAGCAGCCAAGTCTAGGAAAGGCATAAAAGTACTAGAAAGGTTCAGAGACTAGAGGATTGAATAGCCAAATAATAATATCCTCCACGAGTGCCGAGCTTAGCAAACATATATTCGTATACAGATTTATAATATTGAAGATAATAATATTACTGATTTGTATATGTAGGTGATTTAAATGTTAAAAAAATGTCTAAAGTGTAATAAAAATTTTAATGCGGATTCTAAAATACGAAAATTTTGTAGTAAAAGTTGTGCTAATAGTTTTAACACTACAAAAAGAAAGGTGCATGATAATAGTTTATACACTAGTGGAATGAATACTTTTAATGCATATGTGCTTGGATTAATATACTCAGATGGATGTTTGAGTTTTGATGAGCACTCAAATAGGTATAGAATTACTATAACTATGAATGAATATGATTTAATGGAGTGTTTAAATAAATTTATCTGTCCAACTAAAAAGTTGTATAAATATAAGCATCCTAAAGGCAGAGAGTTTTCTTATTCAGTTATAACTACTAATGAGTTTGATATAAATTTTTTAAAGGAACTTGGATTAACTGAAAGAAAATCTAAAAGTATTATGCTACCCGTATTGCCTAATAATTTAATGAGTCATTTTGTTAGAGGATATTTTGATGGTGATGGTAGTGTATATGTAAATAAAACTAAACAAATTATAAATCAAGAAGTAAAGTATTATAAATATATAAACTGTAATTTTACTACAGGAAGTATTAAATTTGCAGAGCAACTTCGTAATGTATTATTTAATAATGATATTGAAAATACATTAGTTGCCGACTCAAGAAGAAGTGATGCTTTCTATGTAAAAATATATAAGAAAGAATCCATTAAAAAATTCTATAATTACATTTATAAAGATGCTAGTTTATATATAAAAAGAAAACATTTAAAGTTTGCTAAGATGATATAGTCCAAACTGAGCTAGAAATGACTAGCTGATGAAAATGAGAGAAATCTCCAGAGCGTAGGATAAAGAGCCTGCGGTTAACAATAAATGTTCTTAAACCCAGAAAGAGTAAGCATGCCAGATATTGACAGTGACTTCTGTTACGAAGGCAGGCAAAAGGTTATTGATTATGTTGTTGAAAAATATGGAGTTAATAATGTATCTCAAATTATAACCTTTGGAACAATGGCAGCTAGAGCTTGCATTAGAGATGTAGGTAGAGCTATGAATTATCCTTACGCAGAAGTGGATAGAATAGCTAAAATGATACCTACAGTTTTAAATATAACTATTGATAAAGCGTTAAATATGAATCCTGAGCTTAAAGAAGCTTATGAAAGTGATATGAGAGTTAAGGAACTAATTGATGTGGCAAGAGATTTAGAAGGTCTACCAAGACATAGCTCAACTCATGCTGCAGGAGTAGTTATAGCATCTAAGCCTCTTGTAAGTTATGTACCTCTTCAAAAAAATGAGGATATGATTGTAACTCAATTTACTATGGGTACTTTAGAAGAATTAGGGCTTTTAAAGATGGATTTCTTAGGTCTTCGTACTTTAACAGTAATGAGAGATGCAGTTAATTATATTAAACAAAATCGAGGTATTGATATTGATCTAGATAAAATAGATTTTGAAGACCTGAAAGTTTACAAAATGATAGGAGAAGGTAAAACTGCAGGAGTGTTTCAGTTAGAATCATCAGGTATGACTAGCTTTATGAAAGAATTAAAACCTGACTCATTAGAGGATATTATAGCGGGGATAAGTCTTTATAGACCCGGTCCAATGGCAGAAATACCAAGATATGTAGAAAGCAAAAAAAATCCAAACAGAGTAACCTACGAAACACCGCAACTAGAGCCAATACTTAATGTTACTTATGGAGTTATGGTTTACCAAGAACAGGTAATGGAGATAGTTAGAAAATTAGGGGGATATTCCCTGGGAAGAAGTGACTTAGTGCGAAGAGCTATGTCTAAGAAAAAGCACAAGGTCATGGAAGAGGAAAGAAAGAATTTTATTTATGGAATAGTAAATGATGAGGGAGATGTAGAAGTCCCTGGTTGTTTAAGAAATAATATATCAGAAGATGCAGCAAATAAGATATTTGACCAAATGATGGATTTTGCAAGTTATGCCTTTAATAAGAGTCATGCGGCGGCCTACGCAGTTGTTGGATATCAAACTGCTTATTTGATGTATTATTATCCAACAGAATTTATAGCAGCAATGCTTAATAGTGTTAAAGGAAGTAATGAAAAGGTTGCTTATTACATAAGGTTTGCTAACCAATTAGGTATAAGTGTGCTTCCACCGGATATAAATGAAAGTTATTCTGAGTTTACTGTTAAAGATAAAACCATAAGATTTGGACTTTCTGCTATTAAAAACGTTGGAGAAAATGTTATTGAATCCATAGTAAAACATAGAGAAGAAAAAGGCGAGTTTACTGGATTTATGGATTTTTGTAATAAAATAGATACTGCACAAGTGAATAAAAGAGCTGTTGAAAGCTTAATAAAAGCAGGAACTTTTGATTCTTTAGGTGTTTATCGTTCACAATTATCAGCAGTATTTGAAAAAGTACTAGACGGAATTCATAATGAGAAAAAACGAAATGTTAAAGGACAAATAAGTCTTTTTGAAGAGATATTAGAAGAGAAAAACTTTGAGATAGAATACCCTAAAATACAGGAGTTTAATAAGAAATACCTATTAGCTATGGAAAAAGAAATGACAGGAATTTATTTATCTGGTCATCCACTTGATGAATATGAAAAATCCTTAAAAGTTCAAACAAGTCATAATATCTCAGATTTGCTTTTAGAAGATGGCTTTGAGGATGGAGTGGAATTAGATGAGCAAAATCTTAAGGTTAGCGATGGAGATAAAGTCATAATTGGAGGATTAATTTCTGCTGTAAGTAGAAAAGTAACTAGAAATAACACTATGATGGCTTTTATCACCTTAGAAGATTTATATGGATCTATAGAAGTTGTAGTATTTCCTAAAACCTTTGAAAACTGCAGAAATTTAGTTGATGAAGATGAAATTGTAATTGTAAAAGGTAGGGTGGCAGTAAGGGAGGATGAACAAACTAAAATATTATGTGAGGAAATAAAACCTCTTATTAATATCAATAAGGATAAGATATATATTTTAATTAAGGATAAAACTTTGCTTACACCAACTGTTAATGAAATAAAAAATGGGCTTAAAGCTTTTAAAGGAAATACTCCAGTATATCTATGTACAGCAGATGATAGAAAATCCTATTTAATAGATAAATCTGCATGGCTTAGTAACGAATACGATACAATAGAAATATTGAAAGAAACCTTTGGAGAAAAAAATGTAAAGGTTGTTGAATAATAGGATTATGCTATGATTAATTCATAGCTTTTTCCTATTTGCAAGTATTGATATAAAAAATATTGGTAATCATATATGGTGATACTATTTTTAAAAATAATATAAATTATTGTTGGAATTAGATTTATTTAATTCACAACTTAAAATAATGTACAATTAATGTTGAAATTAGTTTTAATCAAATTAATTTCTTCAAATAGATTTTCAAATAAAAGTGAGTTTATTACTTGAAAAATAAATCAACTCAAAACTCCTTCTATAAAGAGGAAGTATCAATAATTCTCCATTCTCAATAGTTAATTTTCAATTGTATAAGGGTGCAGTATTGTTTGGAACAAGACTAATAAATTTAACTAGTACTATGGAGATATTACAGCTACTAGTTCTTTATAAGAAGTGACTACATCGCTTTAAAAACAAATCAATTTTAAATTTATCAGTTTTTGTTGAGAAATATATACAATTGAGAATTAAATATTTATAATTAAAATGCTAAAAAACATCAATTACTTTTGTATATACATTAATTTTAGAACTAGTACATTTGTACAATGTTGCTTTAAAAGTAGAGTTAATTATTTATTAAATAATATAACTTTTAAACCTATGTTAATTTTATTGATTATATCTTTGATTTTGCTTACAATTTATATAGTGATAGTTTTGGGTTTATTTCAATATTTATACATGATAGTTCTAATAATAAAGAGGAGTGATTACATTGAAAACTATTGGAGTATTAACTAGTGGAGGAGATTCTCCTGCTATGAATGCAGCAATTAGAGCTGTAGTAAGAATGGGCACAGATAGCAATTTAAGAGTATTAGGAATACAAAATGGATATAATGGTCTTATTCATGGAGACGTAATGGAACTAAATAGAAGCTCTGTAGCGGATATAATTCACAGAGGCGGTACTATGCTGAAAACTGCTAGAAGTGATGATTTTAAGACTCCTCAAGGAAGAGAAAAAGCTATTAATGTTATGGAAGTTTTAAAAATAGATGGATTAATTGTTATAGGTGGGGATGGATCTTTTAAAGGGGCACAACTTTTATCAGAAAATGGAGTGCCAACTATAGGAGTTCCAGGCACAATAGATAATGACTTGCCTTATACAGAGTATACTATAGGTTTTGATACCGCATTAAATACAGTATTAGATGCTATAAATAAAATAAGAGATACATCTACTTCACATCAAAGAGTTAGTGTTATAGAGGTTATGGGAAGAGAATGTGGTGATTTAGCACTTCATGCTGGTATTGCTGGTGGTGCTGAAAGTGTAATATTACCTGAAAAAGAATTCAATTTTGATGAAATATGCCAAGCAATTTTTGAAGGTAAGAGAAGAGGAAAACTACATAATCTAATTATATTAGCAGAAGGTGTAGCAAAGAATATTGGTGGAGCTCACCAATTAGTAGAAAAAATTGAGGCAGTTACAGGTATTGAAAGTAGAGCTACAGTACTTGGATATATCCAAAGAGGTGGAAATCCTAGTGCATTTGATAGAGTACTAGCTTCAAGGTTAGGTGCAAAAGCAGTAGAACTATTGATACAAGGTAAAGGTGGTAGAGTTGTTGGTATGAGAGAAGGCAAAATCATCGATATGGATATCAATGAAGCTCTTAAAATGGAAAGAAGTTTTGATGAGAAGCTATATAATATATCAAGAGCTCTATCTTACTAATATATAATCCTAGCAACTAAAGGATGGGCATAATTAAAGGAGGAAAAGAGATGAAAAAAACAAAAATAATATGTACAATTGGACCAACTACTGACGATAAAGAGATAGTTAAAACCTTAATGCAGTCAGGGATGAATGCAGCAAGATTAAATTTTTCTCATGGAAGTCATGAAGAGCACAAGAAAAGAATTGATATGGTTAAGGAAATAAGGGCGGAATTACAAAAACATATAGCAATAATTTTAGATACTAAAGGACCTGAAATTAGAACTCATAAGTTTAGTAATGATACTGTTGAACTTAAAGAAGGTACTAACTTTACTATATATTGTGGAGAAGAAATTTTAGGTGATGAAACTAAATGTTCTGTAACTTATGGTAACCTTTGTGAAGACGTAAATGAAAATGATACTATTTTAATCAATGATGGACTTGTAGCTTTAGAGGTTCAAAGTGTAGAAGAGAATAAAGTTAATACTTTAGTTAAAAATACTGGAGTTATAGGAAATAATAAAGGGGTTAATGTGCCTAATGTTGCAATAAACCTTCCTTCATTAACAGAAAAGGATGTTTCAGATTTAATATTTGGTATAGAAAATGAAATAGATATAGTTGCAGCATCTTTCATAAGAAAGGCTTCTGATGTTTTAGATATAAGAAAAGTATTAAGCAAAAATGGTGGAGAAGATATTCAAATATTCTCAAAAATAGAAAATAGACAAGGTGTAAATAACATAGATGAAATTATAAAATTTTCTGATGGTATAATGGTTGCTAGAGGAGATTTAGGGGTTGAAATACCAACAGAAGAGGTTCCTGTAGTTCAAAAAATGATAATAGAAAAATGTAATGCTGCAGGAAAACCAGTTATTACAGCAACTCAAATGCTTGATTCAATGATTAGAAATCCAAGACCAACAAGAGCAGAGGCATCAGACGTTGCTAATGCAATATTTGATGGAACAGATGCAATAATGCTTAGTGGAGAAACAGCTAATGGTAAATATCCAGTAGAAGTTGTTAAAACAATGGCTCAGATAGCAATAACTTCTGAAAAATATATAAACTATGAGTCATCACTATCTAAGAGTCAAATGAGTCATATCCCTAATGTATCAAATGCTATAAGTTTAGCAACTTGTGCTACTGCTAAAGAATTAAATGCATCAGCTATAATTACTGCAACTCAAAGTGGTCATACTACAAGACAGGTTTCAAAATATAGACCAGAATGCCCTATAATTGCAGTTACTCCTTATGAAAAAGTTGCAAGAAGTTTAGCTTTAAATTGGGGTGTATATGCAATACAAGCAGAAAAAGTAGAAAGTACAGATGAGCTTATGGATAAATGTGCAGAAGTTGCATTAGAAAGAGGATATGTATCTAAAGGTGACCTTGTGGTTATGGCAGCAGGAGTGCCCGCAAACTATGTAGGAAGCACTAATATGATGAAAGTTCATATAGTAGGAGATATATTACTTAAAGGTAAAGGAACAGCAGATGTGCCTGCCTTCGGTACAGCTTTATACGCAAAAGATGTCAAAGATGCTATAAATAACATTCAAGAAGGAGATATACTTGTAGTAAAAAGATTAGGTAGAGAATTTCTAGATGTATTAGATAATGTAGCTGGAATAATTGTAGAAGAAGATGAGATGAGCACAAGCGTTGTATTAGAATGTTCATCTAGAGATATTCCAATTATATATAGTGCAGTAGATGCAATATCAATTATTAAAACAGGTTCATTTATAACTATGGACTCTAAACGTGGATTAGTTTACAGTGGAAGAACAAATATAAGTTCTTAATCCATTTTATGTATAATATTATAAATATGTGGACAGTATTCTAAATGGAACATATAGGCAACTGATTTTTATTATTGACACCCTATTTGGGTGTTATTTTTTTATGTACAAAAATAAATTTTATTATAAAAAATTAATTTTAAGCATAATTGTTCTATTCATTGTAAAATAATAATTGGATAAATTTACATGTATTTTTCTATGTATAAAATTTAAATTTCTACACAAAATAGATTCATAGATTTATAAGTTCAAAACTTTGTTTGGCTTATAAACCTATTTAAGAGAGCCTGGCTATTATATATAGTGAAGCTATTGTAAAGCCTGGTTCTCTATATAAAGGTAGAAGCATGGAAGAATAGGAGTGATATTATGAATGGACCTTTAACTTGTAGTGCTGAAAATTGTGTACATAATATGTCAGGACTATGTGCAGCTAATACTATTCAAGTATTAGGGTCAAATGCTCATAGTAGTTCATTAACTCAATGTGGAACCTTTGCTGAAAAAGGATTAAAAAACGCTATTTCAAATGTATTTAATATGAATATACCAGGAGAAATAAGGCAGGCGTTTACTAATTCATCTATAGAAATGAGCCCACATATAGAATGTGATGCCGTAAGCTGTACATATAATATTGATAAGAAATGTTCAGCTGATTATATACAAATTCATGGACCTGGTGCATTAACTAGCGCAAGAACCCAGTGTCAAACTTTTAAACAGTAAAATCTCAACAGTTCTCCAGTGATAAAGCATAACCTCCTAAAATGACATGTTGCATTACGCAGCATGTCATTTTTAATTAGGCATCTTCAAAAAAATAATAAATCAGTATGTTAGCCTATTTTCTATCATACTGCGTTGTCAGAACCTACACATAGCGCTACTATGAGTAGAACCTAACACCTTGTCTGATGTGAGGCATATTCAAAAAATAACTAGTCAGTATGCTCATCTATTTTGTATCATACTGTGTCGTCAGAACTCCATGATAGCTTAAACTATCATGAAAACCTATCTCCTTGCCTGATGAAAAATATATTTCGTATCTTTAACTAGTTATTTTATTTCATATGCCTAAAATATACCAACATCTTTGATCTATTATTTTCTTTCAGATACCTTAGATATTTTCAAAAAATAATAGGCCAGTATGTTAGTCTATTTCCTATCACACTGCATTCTAAGAACCTACCATAACGTTCATCACTATAAGCAGAAGTTGATACCTTGTCTGATGTTAGGTATTTAAGATTTTTGGTTTATTATTTTTATGGTTGAAAATGTTTCTTTCTGTTACAATAAATAGATGGGTTAGAATCAATATAGATCTATCACTTTTAAACTTAATCTATATCTGAAAATAATTAGCCTTATTAGTATCTAGACTAAAACTCAATTCACAATGCACAATTCACAATTGTGGATATTTCTCAGCATAAGCTGAGAAATTTATAACTGATTAACTGTAGCGGCGAACAGTGTTCGCCATATAATAACTAGCAATTGCATTGCTAGCTAAAAATCCATTAAAGAAATTATTTTTATAAAAAATAATTTCATCTTTAATTGTGCATTTTGCATTGTGAATTGTGAATTAAAATACAATAAAGGTATATATTAAATTTTAAGGTAGTTTATCTATATATTCTGTAATCATACTAAAAAATTAGCAATTATATTGCTAGTAAGAAATCAATTAAAGTAATTAGTTCGGTCAAAACTAATTTCAACCACAATTGTGAATTTTACATTGTGAATTGAGAATTGATTAAGTATTACTTCAATGAAAGGTGATAAGATGGGAAAGTTAAAAGAATATAATACAGCAGTAGAAAAAAATAAAGAATATATACTTCAAATAGAAAGTAATGGACACCAAGGTGAAGGTGTAGGTAAAATAGATAATTTTACTATATTTATAGAAGGAGCACTTAAAGGAGAAGTAGTTAAAATAAAAGTAATTAAAGTTAATAAAAACTATGGAATTGGTAAGCTTTTAGAAGTAATATCTCCTTCAGAGGAAAGGGAGAATCCTATTTGTTCTATTTATAAAAGATGTGGTGGATGCAATCTTCAACATACTAACTATGAAGCTCAGTTAAACTTTAAAACTGAAAGAGTAGAAGAAGTTATAAAAAGAATAGGAAAGCTTGAAAATATTAAAGTACATAAAACTCTAGGTATGAAAAATCCATACAACTATAGAAATAAAGTACAACTTCCTGTAGGAAGAAATAAAGATGGTGAAGTGGTTGTTGGTTTTTATGCATCAAGAAGCCATGACATAATAAATATGGAAAAATGCCATATACAAGATGAAGTAGCAGATAAGGTAGTAGAGTTAACTAAAAGATGGATAGAAAAATACAATATAGAAACATATAATGAAGAAAATCATAGTGGACTTATAAGACATATAATGATCAGAAAAGGTTTTAAAACCGGAGAAATAATGATAGTTATAGTAACTAGAGGAGAGAAACTACCTCATAGTGATGAGTTTATAGAGCTTATGGTAGAAAACATAGAAGGAGTAGCTTCTATAATTCAAAATATAAATAAAAATAAAACCAATGTCATATTAGGAGAAAAATCAAAAACTTTATATGGAAAAGATACTATAACAGATTTTATAGGTGAATTTAAATTTAACATATCTCCATTATCTTTCTTTCAAGTAAACTCAATTCAAACAGAAGTATTATATGAAAAAGCTTTAGAATATGCAGATCTTACAGGAGATGAAACAGTCTTCGATGCTTACTGTGGAACAGGAACAATATCCTTATTCCTTTCTCAAAGAGCTAAAAAAGTTTACGGGGTGGAAATAGTACCTGAGGCAATAGAAAATGCAATAGAAAATGCTAAGACAAATAGAGTAACTAATGCAGAATTCATAGTTGGAGAAGCAGAAAAGGAAATACCAAAACTA
Source organism: Clostridium sp. Marseille-QA1073 (assembly GCF_054863625.1). Classification (NCBI taxonomy): domain Bacteria; kingdom Bacillati; phylum Bacillota; class Clostridia; order Eubacteriales; family Clostridiaceae; genus Clostridium; species Clostridium sp. Marseille-QA1073. Next base: position 72,192 of record NZ_JBSVQM010000004.1, read on the forward strand.
ATAGACAGTGGCATCAAAGCAGATGTAGTAGTCGTAGACCCACCAAGAAAAGGCTGCGAAGAATCACTACTTCAAGCTATAGCTAAAATGTCACCACAAAAAATAGTCTACGTTTCCTGTGACCCAGCAACTCTTGCAAGAGATTTAAAAATTCTAAATGACCTAGATTATAAAATTGTAGAAGTACAACCAGTAGATATGTTTCCACAAACAGCACATGTGGAGTGCGTAGTCCTGTTGCATAGAAAAAACAGTTAAAATATAGCGAAAAAATTAATAAAAATGAGTTACAATTGATGACATGGGAGTAAAGGCTTTCATGTCTTTTTTATATAAAAATATATGGGATAACCATTTTACATATAGAAGTCGGTGATTGATTTATGAAAAAGATAATAGTCATACCGGTTAAATCGCCAGAATATAAAAAGTTGAGAGTTGCAGAATATTATCGAGTTAGCACATTAAGCTTGGTTCAGAAGCGTAGCCTTGATTGGCAAATCAAATCTTATACAAAGATGATATCAGAGCAGCCGGATTGGATTTTTGCCAGTGTATTTTATGATCCTGTCATAGCTAACGCTATCTTAGATAGTATTTTACATCATGCCCATGTAATCTCTATCAACGGAAAATCATATCGTTTAAAAGATCATCTTAAAGAAGATGATGAGTAAAAAGCTATATTCTAATATTGACATTTATACCTATTTTCGTCAGATAAAATTTGAGCAAGAATTATCAAGAATTAATTTATGACTGAGTATATAATATATGATATATGATATATTCTTGGAAAGGAGAATGTATATGGATTATCACTCAAAAGTGCGTGATTCACTTGAGTATATTGAAAAAAATCTAGATAATAAGATTAAACTTAACGATCTTGCTCAAAAAGCTTATCTGTCAAAATATCATTATCATAGACTTTTTCACAAAATAACAGGTGAATCCGTCACCAGATATATTACTAAGAGGCGGATGGAGAAGGCTGCAGAAGAGCTTGTTCAAACAGAACAGCCGATTATTGATATCGCACTGAAGTATCAATATGCTTCTCAGGAATCCTTTTCTAGAGCCTTTATGAAGATTTATGATTTGACGCCTGGAAAATATCGGAGATTATATAGAAGTGGTAAATTCAATAATGTTATCAAATTCAGTTCCGACTTCAACAGAATCACGAATATGGCTGCATAAGCAGCGCATGGAGGTTAATATGAGTAATCTTATACCAATGGTAATTGAACAGACATCTCGAGGAGAACGCTCTTACGATATTTTTTCGAGGTTGTTAAACGATAGGATTATCATGCTTAATGGCATGGTAACGAATGAGTCTGCGAGCTTAATTATTGCGCAAATGCTCTTCTTGGAATCCGTCGACTGTGACAAGGACATTCATTTCTACATTAACAGCCCAGGTGGTTCCGTAACGGACGGCTTCGCTATTATGGATACAATGAATTACATCAAATGCGATGTTTCTACCATCAGTGTGGGCCAATCAGGTAGCGCAGCTTCATTACTTCTGGCGTCGGGGAAGAAAGGTAAACGTTTTGCCCTGAAAAACAGTGAAGTACTGATTCATCAGCCGTCAATATCCGGCGGACTTCAGGGGCAGGCCACAGATATTAAAATTCATAGTGATTGGCTTGAAAAAACAAAAGAAACTCTGAATGAAACATATAGTAGGCTTACAGGCCAACCGATCCAAAAGATTAAAGAGGATATGGAAAGAGACTGTTATATGACGGCTGAGCAAGCGAAAGAATATGGGTTAATTGATAAGATTTTATTAGGTCGTGCGTAACATTACATTTAAAAAACACGATTAAAGCGAAGCTTTAGATTGGATATCTGCATTTACAAAGATATTAAGATATAAAATCCTTAAACTGGAAAACCTAGAGTAAGAGAAGCAGAAATAGAAGAAATAAAAATTGAAGAATAAGTAATAGGATTTAGGAGTATTCTGATGATAAACACTCAACATATGTAGAGTGTGTTGTGAAGATAAAGAAGAAATAGATTTTCTTGATTTACTCTTTATTGACTTTTTCGACGTATAATAGTATAATGATAAAAAAATTTGAATTTTGAGGTGAAAAAATGATTAATTTTTCTTGCTAATTTTTAAAGTACATTTAATACAAAGATAAACAGGTGTAGTCTGTTTGTTTTGTTGTACTTATGCAAGAAGGTTATTCTTTTTTCTCTGTAATATATACACTTGTTTTATGCTATAATGATTAGCTTAACTACGTATATCTATGAGCTGTAAGAATAATTAATTCTTGCGGCTCTTATTTTTTTATAAATAATTCGAATAAGGAGGGTAAATAATATTATGATAAATAAAGATACTTTGCTAACACATGATAATCTCCATATAGAGTCGGATATTGCAGGCGACACTTATATGGAGCAATAACAAGGTCGCCTATTGTTCCGACTTTGTTATTTATACTATTAAATACAGAGGAGGACAAAAATATGTCTTTAATAAATGTTACAAACCTAACCTTTGCTTATGAAGGTAGCTATGATAATATTTTTGAAAATGTAAGTTTTCAAATTGATACCGATTGGAAATTAGGATTTACTGGAAGAAACGGAAGAGGAAAGACTACTTTTCTAAATCTATTGCTTGGGAAATACGAATATAATGGGAAGATTTCAGCTGATGTGACTTTTGAATATTTTCCTTATGAGGTGCAGGAGCAAAGCAATTTCACCATAGATATCATAAGGGAGATTAGTCCAAATTCAATGGATTGGGAAATAGTAAAAGAATTATCCTTATTAGATATGGACTACGATGCTTTATATAGACAGTTTTATACACTATCTAAAGGAGAGCAGACCAAAGTATTGCTGGCTGCTATGTTTTTGAAGGAGAATTCCTTCTTACTTATTGATGAACCTACCAATCATTTAGATGCTGAAGCTAGGCAAAAACTATGTAATTACTTGAAAAAAAAGAAAGGATTTATTCTGATTTCGCATGATAGGTCTTTTTTAGATAATTGTGTTGACCATATCTTGTCTATTAATAAAACTAATATTGAAATACAAAAAGGAAATTTTTCTTCATGGTGGAGAAATAAAGAATTACAAGATGGTTTTGAGCTAGCAGAAAACGAAAAATTGAAAAAGGATATTAATAGACTTTCCAGCTCGGCAAAACGTACATCTACGTGGTCGGATAGTGTTGAAAGCAGCAAGCATGGAACCACTAATTCTGGGAGCAAATTAGATAAAGGATATGTTGGACATAAAGCTGCAAAAATGATGAAGCGTGCTAAAAATATAGAAGCTAGACAACAAAACATGATTGAGGAAAAATCAAAGCTTCTTAAAAATATTGAATCTAATGAAAGTTTAAAAATAGCACCACTTACCTTCCATGATAAAAAGCTTGTAGAACTTACGGATGTTGCAATTGAATATGATGATAGAATTGTCTGTGAAGGAGTAAACTTCACTATAGAACAAGGTGAAAGAATTGCTATTCAAGGAAAGAATGGCAGCGGAAAATCGAGTATATTGAAATTAATTTATGGAGAAGACATCCCTCATAGTGGAGTTGTAAGAAAGAATAATAAGTTAATCATTTCGTATGTTTCACAAGATACTTCGGATTTATATGGTAGTTTATCTGAGTATGCAGATAAACACTGTATTGACGAGAGTTTATTTAAATCGATACTTAGAAAACTTGATTTTTCAAGAGAACAGTTTGAAAAGAATATCGAGGATTTTAGTGGAGGACAGAAGAAAAAGGTATTGATTGCCGAAAGTTTGTGCGAACGGGCACATTTGTATATTTGGGATGAACCATTGAATTTTATTGATGTCATTTCTCGTATGCAGATTGAGAAATTGTTAATCGAACATGAACCTACAATTTTGTTTGTTGAGCATGATAGTGTATTTTGTGAAAATGTTGCAACAAAAATAATAAAATTGTAAAGATAGGAATGGCAATTAATATGTTTAATGGAAATATAAAAGTAACACACAATAGGCTCCATGCAAAGCCAGATGTTTTGGGCGACGCTTGCATGGAGTAATATAAGTCGCTAATTATACTGGCTTTGCTTCCTAACTATTAATAGTGAGGGGGAAGCCTACATGAAACAGACAAAAACAAAATATGAAAAAATAAAACAAATAATATCAAATTTAAAATTACCTGATTATAGATATGAGCAGCTAACAAAAGCTATTTTTCATCAAAGAATAGATAATTTTGATGATATGCATATATTACCAAAAGCGTTAAGGGTAGCTTTAGTAAATGAGTTTGGAAATAATGTATCTAGTGTAACACCTGTTTTTTCACAAGATTCTAAACAAGCTCAAAAATTGTTATTCGAATTGACTGATGGAGAAAGAATAGAAGCTATTGGACTAAAGTATAAACCGGGGTGGGAATCCTTTTGTATTTCTTCCCAATGTGGTTGTGGTTTTGGATGTCGTTTTTGTGCAACGGGAAGTGCTGGATTTAAACGCAATCTTACTGTTGATGAGATAACTGACCAATTACTTTATTTCTATTTTAATGACCATAGATTGAATAGTATTTCATTTATGGGAATGGGTGAGGCTTTTGCAAATCCGGAGTTATTTGATGCAGTAAAAATTTTAACTGATCGAAATTTATTTGGGTTAAGTCAACGAAGAATTACTATTTCAACAATTGGCATTATACCAGGAATTCAAAGATTGACCAAAGAATTTCCACAAGTGAATTTGGCTTTTTCACTTCATTCACCATTTGAAAGTCAACGAAATGATTTAATGCCTATAAATAAAAGATTTCCATTGAATGAGGTGATGAAGACATTAGATGAACATATCATTCATACGGGGCGACGAGTGTTTATTGCTTATATTATGCTTGAAGGAATTAACGATTCGAAAGAACATGCAGAGGCAGTTATAGGTTTATTGAAAAATCGTGGTTCATGGGAGCATTTATATCACATTGATTTGATACCTTATAATTCTACAGACAAAACAACTTTTAAATTTCAATCTTCAAATGCTATCAAGCAATTTTGCAGTACACTAAAGAAAGCTGGTATTAGTGTAACTGTTAGAACGCAATTTGGTTCTGAAATTAGTGCTGCTTGCGGACAGTTGTGTTATGAAGATGAATTAGATGTTAGTTCAAAAATATCCATTTGAGTAAAAAAATAATCTCATTTTAAAGATCTTGAAGATTTTTAATTAAATATTGAAGAATGTTGTATGTCCCTCAGACTTTAGGTTTGAGGGACTTTTTACTTAAGATGGATGAACTTTTATGCAAGACCAAAGATGTCTATGTAATTATATTTATTTGCATTGAAGCTTATATGATATCTTAAGATCATTAAAAGCCTTCGATAAAAAATTAATTCTCTTCTTAATCCTACTATAATTGGAGCTTTTATAATTTATATATATTAGAGAAGGGATGGGTAAAATAGGTGATTTTTCAAGACTTTTAGATATATTTACAGTAAACAAATATCACGAAGCTTTTAACGAAAAAGAATATAAAAATATTTATGAGATATGCAGAAATGCTAACATTGGCTGTATAGCTTGTAAAAAACTTTTAGTACAATTTAAGTTTAAATTTATCAGTAATATATGAGTAGGTATCCATAGTTATAGAAGGTTTGGTTTGAGTTGACTTTACAGAAACAGTAGAATTGAAAAATTATCAAATAATACACACTCTTTTAATTAAGTTATTCTAATATAAATTTCTTTAAGCTATAATTTAGTTAATGTTTTTGAATGCTTAGAAAAGGAGAAAAATATTATGGATGGCATTAATTATAAGCAGGAATATATAAACCGTATATATAGATTACAAGACTATATTGAAAATAATTTATATGAAACGCATACGTTGGAAAAGCTTGCCGGGGTGTCTGGATTTTCGAAATATCACTTTCACCGTATTTTTAAAAGTATGACAAAAGAAACAGTATTTCAATATGCCACAAGAACAAAACTAGAATTTGCAGCAAGTACTTTAATTGCTCGACCGGATTTATCTATTACTGATGTTGCTTATCAATTTGGGTTTAGTGATTCAGCTGTTTTTTCAAGAACATTTAAAAAATATTATGATATGAGCCCAAGGGAATTAAGAAAACAATATAGCAACAATTGCAAAGATTCTCTATTAAAAACGAGCTATACTAAGAATGTAAACAGCAATGTTAATACAGTCAAAGGTGATGTTGAAATAATTACCATGGATTCATTACCTGTTATTTATATAAGAAAAATTGGAGCATATAAAGATTTAGATAATTATTCAGATTCTATAGAAAAATTATTTACCTTTGCCATAAAACAAAATTTAATTGATGAAAAAAAGTCAAAACTGCTTGCTGTTTATCATAGCCACCCAGATTTTTCAGATGAAGAAAAACAAAGAACAAGTATCTGTCTTTCCATCAAGGAGCCTATAACAATTGATGATAAAAGTGATATTGGGTGTATGTCTATTTTGTCTGGAACTTATGCAGTGGCCCATTTTGAAATTTTTCAAAGTGAATATCCAGATGCATGGGATTTTTTATGTGGAGAGTGGTTGCCACAAAGTGGCTATTTTCCTAGGGATTATTTTCCCTTTGAAGTATATATGAATGATCCAAATGAACATCCGCAACATAAACATATTGTAGATATTTATTTGCCTATAGAACCACTCTTCTAAAAATAGAGGAGGAATTTTAGTGAAAGAAATAAAAATTAAAAATGCTTATATGCATAATCTAAAGAATATTGATGTCACAATTCCAAAAGATAAATTAATTGTTGTCACTGGAGTTAGCGGTTCAGGAAAATCCAGCTTAGTTTTTGATCTTATTTTTGAGGAGGGAAGAAAAAAATATTTACAATCATTAGGTATGAGTTTAGAATTTGACGATAACAAATTTGATAGTATTACTGGATTAAGTCCAACTATTGCAGTTAAACAAAGTCTTGTTCGTCAAACAAATTCTCGCTCAACAGTAGGTTCGAAAACTGGCATTTTAAATATGCTTGCCCTCCTTTTTTCTAATGATGGCAAAATGGTGAATGAAGAAACTAATTTTAATATAGAGGATGATGAAAAGTTAGATTCAAGCTATTTTTCATATACATCGCCAAATGGTATGTGCATGAAATGTGGTGGTCGTGGAAAATACTTCAACGTCAATTTAGATAAAATTATTCCAAATAATGAAATTACAATGCAACAAGTGTTCAAAAACATTGGTGCTACTTCTGGATATATGAATTTATTACAACGGAAATACCATGAATATTTCTATACTCCTTTCACTCAGTTACCCTATGACCTCAAAGATGAATTAATTTATGGCATTCCAACAAATAACTCAAATAATGTTAGTTACTGTGTTGAAAGAGTTTTGCATAATCGTTATTTACATGGTGAGAGCTTGAAAGGAATTTATGAAATGGAAACTTGCGAATCCTGTCATGGATTTAGGATTGGTGAAGAAGCTAGAAGTGTTTTTCTAAATCATCGTCACATTGGTGAAATTGGTAACATGACTTTATCTCAAGTTAATAACTATTTACAAGAATTATTGTCTCAGAATACTCTAACAGAATTTGGTTTTAAAATGACAAACACAATTTTGAAAAAGATTAATGAATTAATAAGAGTTAGACTTGGGCATTTGACTTTGTATCGTGAAATGCCCTCACTAAGCGGTGGAGAGCTACAAAGAATTTTTCTTAATTCACATTTGGATTCTGGAATGGATTCACTTATATATATCTTTGATGAGCCAACCAGTGGTTTACACGAATTTGAAAAACAAGAAATATTACAGGCAATTCTTAAGCTTAAAAAGTCTGGTAATACTGTAATTATTGTTGAGCATGATAAATCAACTATTAAGCTTGCTGAACATATTATTGATGTTGGTCCAAAAGCTGGTGTGTATGGTGGTGATATTGTCTATCAAGGAAACTTTGAAGGAGTACTAAACGCTAAGCACTCAATTACAGGTAAATATTTGTCAGGAAGAACACCATTTCCTGTGCGACAAGGAAAAAATCTGCCAAAAATAAACATGAAACATATAACGATTCATAATGCTAAAACCAATAATTTAAAAGATTTAACTGTTTCCCTACCTTTAAATTAAATGGTAGGTATAGCAGGAGTATCTGGAAGTGGAAAAAGTTCACTCATTTCTAAGACACTTTTACCACTACTTAAAAATAACTTCTATAAAAATACGCAAAGAAAACAATTTGAAGATGATTATGATGAAACACCTCCTCTCCTGCAACCTATTGTAAATCAAATAGATGGTATGGAACATATCCAAGATTATGTGGAAATTTCACAGGCACCAATTGGACGAAAAATGAATTCAACCCCAATTTCTTATCTTGGATTATGGGATAAAATAAGAACTTTATTTTCACAACAACCAAAAGCTATGCAAAATAACTTATCAGCTGGACACTTTTCTTTTAATTCCAAAGGTGCATGTCCAGTTTGCAAAGGCAGCGGATTAGAAACTATTTCAATAGGCAATGATATTCATTTTGATAGAAGCTGCCATGAATGTAATGGTAAGAGATTTAATCATGATACTTTATCTATAAAATTCAAGGAAAAAGATATTTATGATGTACTTGAAATGAGTATTACAGAAGCCCTCACTTTTTTTGAAGGTACGAAGATTTCATTCAGACCTCTAAAAGTATTGAAGCAAATTGGAATGGGATATATAAAGTTAGGTCAGCCGATTCCAACTTTGAGTGGTGGAGAAGCCCAAAGAATTAAATTAGCCAAAGAAATTGGAAAGCAGAAAAAAGGAAACATTCTCTATATACTAGATGAACCATCCACAGGATTAAGTCAATATGATACTGCCAAATTAATTACATTACTTGATGAATTAATTATTGATGGAAACTCTGTTATAGTCATTGAACATGACCTAGATATCCTATCTTCATGTGATTGGATTATAGAATTAGGAAAAGGCGGCGGTATTGAGGGTGGTAATATATTAGCAGAAGGAACTCCACAAGAGCTCAAAGAAAATAAAGATTCATTAACTGGGAGGTATTTGTAAATGGAAAATGACTATACTCCAAATACAGTTTGGGAAGTGAAGGAAAAGTTAGATGTAGAAATTTTATCGAATCTTGATTCTATTATTAAAACACAATATACAAATATTGAAAGAATACTCATTTTACAAGATGGTTATATTCTTCATGAAAAATACTACCACGGTAAAAACAAGGAGAATAAATTTCATGTAGCCTCTGTGACAAAAAGTGTACTTTCGGCTTTGATTGGTATCGCTATAGATAAAGGATATATGAAAAGTGTTGATGAAAAGGTGATTTCCTTTTTTCCAGAATATGAATTTAATGATAACAATAGAAATCGAAATCATATTACTATTCATCATCTTTTAACCATGACTGCACCTTTTCCTTTTCCAAACATGAGAGAGCCATTATACAGAATGATTCGTCGAAAAGACTGGATTAAATACTCTCTTGAAATGCTTGGAGAAGGTGGACGGATTGGAGAATTTAAATACTCAACTGCTGGTGCACATATACTATCAGCCATTTTAACAAAAAGCGTTGGTATGAGTGCTCGTGAGTTTGCTAATCTCCATCTATTTGAACCTTTAGGAATTGAAAAGATGCCAGATTATCCTATGATATTTGATTTAACTCATGTGTTCGGCGATGATGTACGTGGCTGGGTAAGTGACCCAAACCAATATTCAGCTGGTGGCTGAGGATTGACATTAACCCTACGTGAAATGGCAAAGTTCGGCCTTCTTTACCAGAAGAATGGTGTCTGGGAGAATGAACAGGTTATTAGTAAAGAATGGGTTGATTTATCAACAAATTCTCATGGAAATGACTATGGATATCTTTGGTGGATAGATAAAGATAAAGATAAAGAGATTTCTAGTATTCTGGCGGCAGGTTCTGGTGGAAATTTAATTGGCATATTTCCAGAAAAAAGAGCAACTATTGCAATTGCTTCCAAAATCACTCAACAACCACGCTATAGGGAGGTGCTCATAAAAGAATATATTCTTCCGTTTATTTAAAGAATAAAGCAATGATTGCTAAATAAAAAAACGCTATTTAGTAATCATCTTTCCAAGGATGAGTATTTCACTAGAAAGTGAGATACTCACTTTTTTATAAATATAAAAATTCAAGCATAGAAGCAAGGAAATAATGGATCATATGGATTGCTTATAAATTTAATAAATAGCAATGGCAATGCAAATGTTAATTTCTATTATAAAGATTTTTCAGGAAAAACTGTTTCAAATTATTCTGTGAATATCAAGTAATAGGCATTAACTATATTAATGAAATAAAAAGGTCGCATATTGGATTATAATTCCAGTGTGTGGCCTATTTTTGTATTTAGAAAACCACCTGCTACGCGGGTATGTTCAGAATAGCTTTAGTGATGATCATATAAAAAATAGTCTCCTTTTGTTAAAAAAATCACTGCAGTTTATATCTCCTAGTCATATGTAGGTGAAGACAAAAACAAACAAAAAATGAGGAGGTAAAAGTATTTTGTAAATAAAGGATTATGTCCCTTAATATAGAATTACATTAAATAAGTGCAATAAATAGGTATAACTGGATGAATTTTTATAGAATTAGTAGTAAGCGAAAGCAGTAATTCTTATGTGGGTTATAGAGAAGGGTTGGAAGAATATTTTTTAGAAAAATATTAAAACTGTATATTGAATTTTAGATTTCTTCCAGAAAAGTGAGGAGAATTGCAATGTATTTTGAAAATGAAATTTTACATCCAGGAGAAAAAGTAAAAAAACTAAGGACAATGATACAAGCAGCACAAAAAGAACTTTCTAGCAAAAGCATAAGCCGAAATTTTATTAGTGCGATTGAAAATAAGAAAGCTGCATTAAGCATTAATGCAGCTGAGGTTATTGCTGATAACTTAAATAAAATAATAGATGATAGAGCATATACACTACCACACATAACTTCAGATGAACTACTTTTAAGTGAAGAAGAGCAGGCTATAATAATTGTAAAAAATAGCATAACAGAACTAAGTAAATATGAGAATGAATCAATGGAGCAGTTTAAATTAAAAGTTAATTATATTGAAAATATAATTGATTCATACAATATACTAGAAGACATAATGTATGATTTTTATGAAGTTGTTATTAATTTTTATTATAACAATTTTATTATGAAATGGCTGAAATTTATATATTAAAAAAGTTAGATTTATCATCAATAGAACACAATAAAATAGAATATATTGAATCATTACTTACCAAGATGAAAATATGTATAAGGTTAAACAAAAATTCGAATATAATACATCTATGTGAATATATATTATATTTTATGAATAAAAATAAAATAGATGATGAAACGTATAGAAAAAGAATATATTTTAATATAGCGTTATCATGTAAAAAACTGAATAAGAGTAAAGAAGGATTGTGCTATATAAATAAGCTTAGATCGGAATTTCAGTTTACTGAAGCTGAGCTTAATGATATTATACTTTTAGAGGGTAAACTTTATCGGCAAATTGGGAACTTTAAACTTGCTGAAATAAAGCTACATGAATATTTAGAAGTAAGTAAGAAAATGAAATGTAGTAGAAGTATAGTAGTTGGTTACAATGACTTAGCATATCATTATTGTTTTTTAAAAGATTATGGTAGAGCTAAATTTAATATTGATATGGCCATACAGGTTATTAACACTAGTAATATTGACAATAGATTATTAGCAATTGTTTTTCATGAAGCTTTCTGTATTTACATGAAATTTGATGAAGATAAAATGTTTTATTATTTTAATAAAACATTAGATAAAGCATTTTTAATAGGTAATAGTGAGCTAATACTAGATGCAATAAACAGAATATTTGATTATTTTGAAGCAAAAGATAATAAGAATAAGAATTTAGAAATACTAAAAAATATAGATGAAAAAACTAAGACTTATGATAAGAAAAATGAGCTAGGAGAAATCTATGTAAGAGCATTTAGTTACATAGATTTCTAAAAAATATTAAAGTTCAATTTTTAACTATAAATAATAGGTTATGGAGGATTTAAAAATGAAAAAAAGAATTGGTATATTAGTACTAATGGGGTTATTAGCTGTTAATACACTTTACACTACTGCATTTGCAAAAGAATTAAAAACTATTAATAAGGACTTCTATAATAAAACCATTATGATGTGTGCAGATGAAGACCCGGGTCCGTGGTAATAAAAATAAGAGTTATGCAATTTACTGTATAACTCTTATTTTTTCTATAGGAAATTATAAGGCTTTAAATTTGTGGATAACTTCATGAAGTCAGAAAATACATAGTCTACACAGTAGATATGGAGGAAAGAAAAATTTTTTAAGATCATTCTGTATTATAGTATATTTATACAAATTACTAATTATTTCCAAAAAAAGTATAATCTTCTGTTTTAATAGTTTTATTAATTTCACTAAACCAGCCTTCATCACAATTAAATTTTAATTTACGGCCTACTTCTATAGAAAACCCCCTGTAAGCCATACCAATTGCAGTAATAATATTTCTATCTACTACAAGAAGTGCTTTTACTAGTAAAAAAATACCCTGTAAGTTAACACAGCTTCTTTTCTGTGTCTATCTTACAGGGTATAGTTTACTCTCTCTGGTCTTTTTCTATCATGATAGAGAGAATGGCGCGGTCTGTTTCAACCATGCCAGGATTGCTAACTTGTCCCATATTTCGTATAACTTGTTCCGCTGTTACATCGCAGATTCCGTCTGATGGCTGCAGCGCTACGTCAGACATAGCCAGATAAGCGCACATTAATGCTGCATTTGTTGCAGTAGCCAGTTTTAAGGCACAACCGATTTTGCCACCATCACAAATCATACCGGTTAAATTTCCACTCATGTTGATAATGGCATTGGAAATTTGGCAGTCATTTCCGCCCATCAGCCATACCATAGCTGATGATGCTGCTGTAGCAGCGGATACGCCGCAGCCACAGGTGGCAGACAACTTGCCTGTAAAAAGCTTGATATAAACGTTCAGAGTGTGTGAAAATGCTAGTGCTTTTACCAGCTGTTCTCTGGAAGAATTTAAGTAACGAGCCATTTCGGCTACAGGCAGAATGGCTGTGATTCCGTGATTACCGCTGCCAGCACTACTCATGACGGTGTAGGGACAGCCGCTCATACGACCTTCGGCGCTGCTGGCAACGCGGAGCATAGTACGGCTAAATAAATTATCTCCCATAATATCTGCAGTCATTTTTTCCTGAAGGGCAGAAGCGATGCCGATTCCGAGAGAATGCTCCAGACCATAGTCTGCCAACTTTTCATTCATATCAATGCCGTCCAACAGGAAGGAAAGTTCTTCTTCCCTACACTGATCAATCAACTGACGGATTTCAGCTACGCTCATAAGCTTCAGCTGCTGATGAAGAGAATTGTCGGAGTTGGCAGAGTATTCCTTCTGCAGAAGCACATCATTATTTCGTTTGGTAAAAATGATATTGGAATGGGTGCCACGAATTTCGCTGATTCCGATTCCAGCAGTAGTGATGATTTCCGCCCGTACGTATAACTGGACTTCTTCATGCTTAATCATTACTATAGCCTGGCTGTCTTCTACAATTTTTATGGCTTTCTGGCTTATCTCTGGTGTGATATCTTCTAAAAGCTCCAGCTTTTTCTCAGGATTTCCCATTACTGCTCCCAGTGAGGCAGCATATTTAAGACCTACGCGGTCGAAGCCAGGAATGCCTACAGACATTCCGTTTTTATAAATTCCAGGATTGACCTCTATTTTAATAGAAACAATTTTGCCTCCTATGGCATGATAAGCGTCCGCCGCAGCCAGTGCTACACAGACAGGTTCGGTGCATCCAAGGGCAGGAACAACCTCCTGCTTTAATAAGGCTAATAAATTTTCTTTTGTTAGCATTGGGAAAATCTCCTTTCAAGGTTTGTTTTTTACTTTAATAAAGCAAAGAATATGCCAATTTTCGAATCGGAGAAAAAAGAGAAGATTAGAACCAGAAGAAAGGTAAAATGATCAAAAAATATGGTTAAAATGGTCAAATAAAACGTATTAACCATATATATAACCAAATAGACCAATTAAAACAAACTGTGAAGGCGAAAAAATATAAATTTTTTTAAGAAATGACAAAAAATTTTTTTGGCATGGTTTTTGCTCATTACATTTAGCATCAACTGCAAACAACAAGGACAGTGAAGAAAGGAAGATTTATTATGAAATATGATTTTGATGAAATCATTGACCGCAGCAATAACCGTGCTGCAAAGTATGATGAACGGGTGAAAAAATTCGGTACAAGTGAAGTGATTCCTTTGTGGATTGCGGATATGGATTTCAGAACTGCTCAGCCAATCATCGATGCTTGCAAAAGGAAAGCTGAGGAAGGCATCTGGGGCTATACTTCCAGACCAGACAGCTACTTTAAAGCCCTACAGGAGTGGGAAAAAAGGCGAAATCAATGGGATCTTGATGTATCTCTGATGACCTGGAGCCTAGGAGTTGTTCCTGCATTATCGTCTATTGTCAAAATTTTCAGCCATACTGGCGACAAAATTTTGATTCAGACTCCGGTTTATCCAGAGTTTTATGATGTCACAGAGGCTTGGGAACGAGTAGTAGTAGAAAATCAGTTGATAGAAAAAAATGGAAAATGGCATATTGATTTTGATGATTTTGAAAAAAAAGCAAAAGAGTGTAAGATTTTTCTTCTATGTAATCCTCACAATCCTCTTGGTATTGTATGGGAACCGGAGGAATTAAAACGGATGGCGGAAGTTTGTATTGCAAATGATGTGCTTATAGTATCAGACGAGATACACTCAGATTTGATTTTCCATGGAAAGAAGCATACGCCTACAGAAACACTTTCCAAAGAAATTGCAGAAAAAGTCATTACCTGTGTATCTGCAACTAAAACTTTCAACCTAGCAGGTCTTCAGGCTTCTACGATTATTTTTCCAAATGAACAGATGAAGCAGAAGTTTGATCGTTTCTGGATGAATATGGATATTCACAGAAATAATGCCTTCAGCTCAGTAGCGATGGAAGCAGCTTACAATGAAGGCGAAGAGTGGCTTACACAGCTGCTTGCTTACCTCTCAGAAAACTTTGATTTTATTAAGAAATATTTTGATGAAAATATTCCAAAAATCAAGCCAAATGTTCCAGATGCTACATATCTGATTTGGTTAGACTGCCGAGAATTAGGCATGACTAATGAAGAGCTTCGTGACTTTATGATTCATAAGGCTGGTTTAGGCTTAAACGAAGGGTGTAGCTTCGGACGTAGTCTTTCCGGCTACATGAGACTTAATGCAGCATGTCCACGTTCTGTATTGGAACAGGCATTGAAACAGTTAAAAGAAGCAGTTGATAAATTATAAAATACAAATGATAGCGTTTTTGTGAAATGCTAGGAAGGAGAAGGTATGGATAAGAAGAAACTATGGAAGCATTATCGATCTCCTCTCATTTTGCTTGGGGGGATTATTACAGGAGCTATACTAGGTGTTGTTTTGGGGGAAAAGGCAACAGTATTTGCGCCTTTGGGAGATATTTTTATTAATTTAATGTTTACTATCGTAGTTCCGATGGTATTTGTTTCAATAGCAACTGCTGTAGGAAGTATGCTGAACATGAAACGTCTGGGTAAAATTCTAGGAAGTATGGTGATGACCTTTGTAGTAACTGGATGTTTTGCAGCAGTTCTGGTTTTGACGGTTGTCAATATCTGGCCGCCGGCAGCAAATACTGCAATTACAATGGCAAGTGCAGAGATGCAGGAGAGTGCAAACATTAGCTCTATGATTGTAGGCACTTTGACAGTTAACGATTTTTCTGGTCTTATGAGTCGTGAAAACATGCTTCCGATTATTGTATTTGCCATCATTTCCGGTCTGGCTGTATCTGCCTGTGGCGGGGAAGAAAGCTATGTAGGTCGGTTATTAGGAAACTTAAATGATGTAATTATGAAGATTGTAGAAATGATTATGAAACTAGCTCCTATTGGATTGGGTGCTTATTTTGCAAACCTGGTTGGTGAGTTTGGTCCTCAGCTGATTGGAGATTATGGACGTACAATGCTAATTTATTATCCGATGTGTCTTGTTTATGGAGTAGTTTTCTACCCGGCTTACGCATATTTTGCTGGAGGAAGGCTGGGAGTAAAGAAAATGATTCAGAATATTTTTAATCCTGCAATTACTGCATTTGCAACACAAAGTTCTGTAGCTACCCTGCCTGTTAATATGGAGGCCTGCAAAAATATCGGAGTACCAGAGGATATATCTAACATCGTTCTGCCTATGGGAGCTACCATGCATATGGACGGTTCCGTACTTTCATCCATAACTAAAATTGCTTTCTTGTTTGGTGTGTTCCAAATGCCCTTTACAGGGGTAGGAACCTATGCAATGGCCGTCATAGTAGCAATTTTAAGTGCATTTGTATTATCTGGTGCTCCAGGCGGAGGGCTTGTAGGAGAAATGCTGATTGTCAGTTTCTTTGGTTTTCCAGGAGAAGCATTCCCATTAGTTGCCACTATTGGGTTTTTGGTGGATCCGGCAGCTACCTGCCTCAATTCCTCAGGTGATACCATTGCATCCATGATTGTTGCACGTTTAGTGGAAGGTAAGGATTGGATGTTAAAGAGAGAGAAAAATAAAATAAAGGAAGAAGAACACATGAAAATTCTCGAAACGACAAAATCTCCTGGAACTAGCGGAGCATCTTAGGAATATAAAGTAAAAAAGTATTTAAAACTACCTGTTTTCTGGCAAATATGAGGGATTTTGCAACTTTTAATGAGAATATTTCGTATCAAAGCCGGCCGCAGTTGTGCGGCAGTAAAGCCCATTACAAAGGGTGTATTATGTGAAATTGAAGCAATCGCTGTAAAATAAGGAGGAAATAATATGAAAATTACTGTAATTGGAAGCCACCTTTGCCCAGATACCTTAGCTGCATTAAACAAGCTTTCTGCTGTTGGAGCAGATATTGATTTTAAGGATATCCTATCCTGTCATGCAGATTTAAAGGAATATTTAAAACTGAGAGATACTAATGTTCTTTATGATGAAATCAGAGGAACAGAGCGCTTAGGAATTCCATGCTTTGTTTTAGAAAATAATGAATTGACCATGGATATCAAAAAGGTCCTAGAGGACTAAGAAAAAGATATTAAAGACATAATAAAGGAAGGAAGAAGAAACATGAAAATTATCGAAACAACAAAAGCTCCTGGAGCTATCGGACCATACTCTCAAGGATATGAGGTAAACGGAATAGTTTACACTTCCGGTCAGATTCCGGTTAATCCAGAAAATGGAGAAATAGCAGAGGGAATTGCAGAACAAGCAAAACAAAGCTGTGAAAATGTAGGTGCCATCCTAGAAGCGGCAGGCACCAGATTTGAAAAAGTATTTAAGACTACTTGCTTTTTAGCAGATATGGGGGATTTTGCAATTTTTAATGAAGTTTATGCAAAATATTTTCTATCAAAGCCAGCCCGCAGTTGTGTGGCAGTAAAGACCCTTCCAAAGGGTGTATTATGTGAAATTGAAGCAATCGCTGTAAAATAAGGAGGAAATAATATGAAAATTACTGTAATTGGAAGCCATCTTTGCCCAGATACTTTAGTTGCATTAAACAAGCTTTCTGCTGCTGGAGCAGATATTGATTTTAAGGATATCCTGTCCTGTCATGCAGATTTAAAGGAATATTTAAAGCTGAGAGATACTAATGTTCTTTATGATGAAATCAGAGGAACAGAACGCCTAGGAATTCCATGCTTTGTTTTAGAAAACAATGAATTGACCATGGATATCAAAAAGGTTCTGGAGGGTTAAGAAAAAGACCTAGAAGACATATCGAACCTAACGCAAATACTTAGTGTAAGCTAAGGATTGACTGTTAAAGAGACAAAAAATAAAATAAAAAAAGGGATGCTGCATAAAAACGCATGGTGGGATAACAGTGTTTGCAGCATCCTTTTATCATATAAGGAGAATGAAATAAAAATAATAATTATAGGATGAGTGGCCGGTGGTACCGGAGCTACTGCCAGGTTTCACAGGAATGATGAAGAACTATTCCATTCAGTCCTGTGCGGTAGTAGAAGCCTGTTGATTTTCACTCAGCTCCAGAACCAGGTTTTCTAGGACCTGTTTATTCAGATATTACTCCAGCTGCGTGGCAGCTATCTGGAGGATTTATAATGACTAAATTATTTTTGGTGATAGAATTTGCTTTTGTTCATTTTTTACTGATAATTTCATAAGCATTTATCCATTGAATGCATTTTGTTATACACAGCTTAAATGCAGCATATAGACGCAGAAACCTAAATGGAGATATAAAAAAGGAGCAAATTGTATTCAATTATTATTTAAGTTATAATAGATGTAGCTAATATGAGAAAATAAGAGAAAACATGAGGAAATATGGAGGGAACATGAAAAAAACGATATCTGTAGTAGTTTTGGATTCTAAGGCCGGAGAGTTTTATGCAAAAGAAATCAATGAACTGTTTGGGGAATATGTAGAAATAGCATTATACAGTGTGAGTGATGGGTCTGCCATGGGAACGTTGCCCAAGGCAGATTTATTTGTAATTTCAACAGATGCATATGGTTCCGCAGAAGAGGTGGCCCGTCATATTCCTATAGACAGCCTGACCATGGGAATTGAGGTTTCCTATCGGTGGAGTACACTGCAAAAACTCAGTATGATACCAAAGGGGACCCGAGCACTTTTTGTAAACTTAACGGATACCATGGCTCGGGAGGCTATTGCACAGCTGCAGCAGCTGGGAATAAACCATATTCGTTTTATTCCATTTTATCCAGGTGATATTTTGGAAGAGCAGGTGGATATGGCTGTAACGCCGGAGGAGGAGAGATATGTACCACAGAGCGTAAAGAAGGTTTTAAATATCGGACACCGTTCCTGTACTTCAGGGATGATGATTGAGATTGCTTTGCGTCTAGGACTTGAAGAACTGCTAGAGACGAAAAAATTCCAGAATTATTTTCATGAAATGGCAACGAATAATTACAGTTTTAATCAGATATATGGCCGTTCTAGAAGACTGGAAAGTCAGTTCCATATTTTGATGGAAATATTGGATGAGGGACTGGTAGGTGTTAATGAAAAGGGTGAAATCTTTGCATGCAACAAGAAAGCCTGCCAAATTGCAAAGATTGAGGAGAATCTTGTTCTTGGCAGATGTGGGGAAAAAGTGTTTCCCTATATTCCCTTTTATAGTGCCCTGAAGGATAAGAAAGAAATTCGACCTAAAGTGATTAAGTTGGGTGGCGTAAACGTAAGTATTGCAGTTATACCGGTTCTACGGCAGAAGGAATGCATCGGTGCATTTGCTACCCTGCAGGAATTTAGTGAGCTGGAATCTAAGCAGAATGAGTTAAGAAGCCAGCTGCTGAAAAAGGGTCATTGCGCCAAGTACACCTTTGATGATGTAATCGGAGAGTCAGATTGTATCTGCCGGACGAAGAGGATTTTAAAACGGATGGCGGCTACTGAAAGTCCAGTCTTAATTGTAGGCGAGACAGGAACGGGAAAAGAGCTGCTGGCTCATGCGGTGCATTGTGCATCTAAGCGGAGCAAGAGACCTTTTATCGCCATTAATGTGGCAGCCATGCCGGAAAATCTTTTGGAAAGCGAGCTTTTTGGCTATGAAGAGGGTGCATTTACTGGTGCGAAAAAAGGAGGACGTCCCGGTCTGTTTGAATTTGCCCATGGCGGTACCCTATTCCTCGATGAAGTAGAAGGGATGAGTCAGGCCATGCAGATAAAGCTCCTAAGAGTTCTGCAGGAAGGTGAAGTCATGCGCGTAGGCGGCAGTGGAATCATAAGTGTTGATGTCAGAATTGTTGCAGCAACCAATGAATCTCTAGATCAAAAGGTGGAGGAAGGAAGCTTCCGAAAGGATCTGTATTACCGCTTGAATACCTTGACGGTTGTAGTACCGACGTTACAGGAACGGGGAGAGGATGTTTTTCTTTTGATGGAGCATTTTAAAGAGGAGCTCCAGGGTGACTTTAAGTTATCGGAAGAAGTAAAAGACTTTCTGCGTCAGTATTCCTGGCCGGGAAATATTCGGGAACTGCATAACACAGTAGAATATTTTGTTTATACCGGAAAACAGGTGATTGAGATGGATGATTTACCGCCTACTATTTTCCATGGTCGGACATTTAGAACGGTGAATGTGGAGAAGAAGGAGAGACTGCAGGAGGTGGTTTCACCCTTTTGGTTCGTTCTGGAACAGCTTTATATGGCAGCGGAGCGGGATGAGTTTATCGGAAGGGATAAATTGATGCTGAAGGCGAAGGAGCAACACCTTCTATTATCCCAAAAGGAGATTCGAGATATTTTAAAGGACATGGAGGAAAAGGGATTTGTAAAAATCAGAAAAGGAAGAGGCGGCAGTAGAATTACCCTAAAGGGAAAGGAATACTGGCAGAACCGGGATATGTATCGTTGATGAAATTACTGAGGATCTTATGGGGGCTATTCTAATATTTCTGCGTATCAGTATCATCTTATAGCCAAAACATATGTGGAGACAGTTATAAATCTGAGCAAAAGGCAGTAAAAATAAGGAGAAGTGAGTATGAATAAAGAGATAAAGTTCGTAGCATCTTATAGTGGAGGGAAGGACGGTATGCTTGCACTGTATAGAGCTATAAAGAGCGGGTATGAGCCAGCAAGCTTACTGACTACTTATAACGAGAGTGCTAATCGTTCATGGTTTCATGGGGTACCAGTAGAGGTTTTGAATAAAGTTTCACAACTTATAGATATTCCTTTAGAACTTGTAAAAACAGGAGCTGGAGACGACTACGCTAAAGATTTTGAAAAGGCATTGTTAAAGCTTAAAGACAACGGTGTTAATGCTTGTGTTTTTGGTGATATTGATATACAAGCTCATTATGACTGGTGTGATTCTCGTTGTAAAGCTACTAAGATTAAAAGTATATTTCCCCTTTGGAATGAAAGTAGAAAAGAATTGGTTTATGAATTTATAGAAAGTGGTTTTAAAGCTGTTATAACTATTGTGGATTCATCTAGACTTAGTGAAAAGTTCCTAGGAAAAACCTTAACAAAAGAACTTATAAAAGAAATTGTAGCTGAAGGTGCAGATATTTGTGGAGAAAACGGAGAATACCACACATTTGTGTACGATGGGCCACTTTTTAAAGAACCTGTAAATTTTAAATTTGATGAAATAATAAGAAATGGTAATTATTCAATATTGCCTCTTTCCTTAGAATAAAAATATAATTTTAACATATAAGGGACGGTTCATAATTATATCTTAAGTAAATTTAGATTACAGCATTAAACCTACCGAGAAAAGACTGTGAAGAATCATTACTTCAAGCCATAGTTAAAATGTTACCTAAAAACAGTCCATCTTTACTATGGCCCTGGAAATTTAGCAAGAGATTTAAGATTCTAGATCATTTAGGATATAAAACCCTAGCAGTACAACCAGTAGACACATATATCAACGTAAAAGCATCCGATACTGGAAAAAGTAGGTGCAATACCTTAAAACATTTTCAAGCAATTTAACAACTAAATATGAAAACAAAAAGTTGTTTGCTCTGAGTAGGGTAGACAGCTTTTTTTATATAGGCAAATGTTGATCATGCTTTAGGGGAGAATATGTCGGATAAAGAAAAAATAGAGGAACAAAGATAATATTTCTTGCATTTTTTAGCTACTGAAGGGAGCGTAGCCACACAATTTATTGTGTGTTCAATGGGCATTGGGAATACTTCCCAACAAGCAGATTTGCCAAAATTCCGTAAGGGAATTTCGTGAAAAATTGCAAGGTATGTACCGCCTTGCCCTGCTTGCCACTTTACTTCACTATTGATACCACAACAAAGGAAAAGTCTACTTTAACAAACAAGAGTAAAAGAAAAAACGTTGCAAAACGGTATCGTCTGCAACGCTCCTCAACCGTTATTCGATTGTGTCATGGACATTCATTGCCCCATGTTTACACTTCCTTTGTTCATCCTTTCTTTGAGATATGATTACACATATCATATAATTGATTAAAATAAAGCATATTTTAATGTTTGGTTTTTATGATAATTATGCATAAAGGCAATTATAAATTCCTTTATGCAATATATAATTGACATTATGAAATATATGATGTATAATTTTATCATCAAGGCAGAAGAAGGAGGAGTTTGGTGAAAAATAAAAAACTCAAAATTGCCAGAATTGAATGCGATATGAGCCAAGAGGACTTAGCTGATATTGTTGGCGTCACACGACAAACTATTGGTTTGATAGAGTCCGGAAATTATAATCCAACATTGAAACTTTGTATTGCAATATGCAAAGCTCTTAACAAAACATTAAATGACTTATTTTGGGAGGGACCATAATGAAAAGCAAAAAAATCAAAGATGAACGTGTCTTACAATTAAACAACAAAATTCAAAGTGAAGCCTATCTTATAGTGCTATTCCTTACGGTTGTTTCTGTTTTTATTAAGTCCTATGTGATGGATATGCCGTTCTCACAGTATGCATTTGAGCTTGGTATTATTATTTTATCAACAGCTTACATTGCGGTAAGAAGTATGTTAGTCGGATACGATTTTATGAACAATTCTAAAAGTGGAAAGGTATCAACAGTATCGACTATTTTAATTTCAAGTTTTGCTATAAGCATTATAAACGGAATAAGAAACTATTCTCTATATGGCGATAAGTATACTGGAATATTAGACGGACTCTTTATTTCAGTATTAGTGATTACTTTTATCTCTGCAGCTATTTTTAATTCCGTTGTATTCGTTATTCTATACTTTTTCAATATGAAAGGGCAACAAAGGATTGAAAAGAAGCTCAATGAAGGAGAAAAACAAGATTAATTGTTTGAAACAAGGACTTTTCTTTTATTACAGAAATAAAGAGATTGGAGGAGTGGAATGCAAAAAGATAAATGGATTTTATGTCCTGTATGTGAGAATAAAACTCGCCTTAAAATTAGAAAGGACACCAGACTTGAAAATTTCCCATTATACTGTCCTAAATGTAAACAGGAAACCTTAATCTCTGCCCAACAAATGAATATAGCTGTTATCAAAGAGCCAGACGCATAGACGCAGAGCCGATACCTCGTGAGAAACAATTCAATGGTGTCGGTTCTTTATTTTGCTTCTGATCATGTATGATAAAGAAATGGCAAACCAACAAAAACAAACATGAAAGGAAATCAATTATGAACAAGAAATGGATTTTAAATATTATTACAATGGCAATATTGGGTATGACCTTGCTTATGGGGTGTGGGAATAGAACAAATACAATATCGACGGATTTATCCGCTTTGCAAACAGATATTAGTACTTTAACTGTATCTGAAAATGTGCAGGTTGTGGGGCTTGGAGAAGCGAGCCATGGTGTAAAAGAATATCATCAGATGAAAGCAGAAGTGTTCAAAGCATTAGTCGCAAACAATGGATGCCGGACATTTATTATTGAAGGCGACTTTGGAGGTGCGTTAAAGGTAGATGACTATATTCATGGGGGAGAGGGAACTGCTGAAGATGCTGTTGGAGAAATTGGTTTTGCGATTTATCGCACACAGGAGATGGCTAATTTAGTGGGTTGGATGCGTTCCTATAATGAAAGTGCTCCTGAGGGAAAAGACTTGCATTTTTACGGAATGGATATACAGCGATACGATAATAACAAGGAATATCTGTTTTCCGTGTTAGATATAGCGGCACCTGCCTTAAGTAAAAAATATAAAATGGCATTTTCACAATTAACTGATGAAACAAGATTGACTTTAAGTAGTGATGTTTTGGATAAGTCCAAAATGGATGCCTTAGGGTTGTTAAAAGAAATGGACGCTGCTGAAACGGATATTGTAACCATTTCTGGACAAACTGCCTTTGATTTTGTGAGGGAAAGTGCAAATACAATCTATCAGTATAGCGAAATACTGTTGAGCAATAACGCCGAGTATAACTCTTTACGGGATAAGCATATGTCTGATAAAGTAAACTGGTTTCTACAGCATGGAGATGACAGTGTACTCTTTATTAGCGGTCATAACGGACATATTGGAAAAACCTCTGTTTCCAGTTATACTTGCTTGGGTGAATTGCTGACGAACAGCATAGGGGAAAACTATTTTGCTATTGGGACAGATGCAGAGAATACAGCATTTAATTCACAAGATAACAATGGAAATTTTAGTATTATGGAAGTTAAAAACCAAAATGTGTTGAATAGTCAGCTTGACAATATGGAGAGTAACTTTTATTATATTGACTTTTTAAAAGTAGCTGATAATGAAAATTGGCAAGAGATTTTGAAGGGGCAACAAAAAATTACAACGCTAAATGTAGGAATATCGGGGTGGCAAAAGCTCTTGAAATCCTTTTATACAACTACCATTGTTCCAAATGACACATTTAACGGAATGATTATTTTCAAAAAAACCTCTCCTACAACTCTTATTAAATAAATTATATTAACTAAAGTAATTGATAATTATCGCATAAATAAAACGCCGTTCTGTGGAAATGAACGCCATAACGTTGGATAATGTTTACACTCTGATGATTAACTTTGAAAAAATGCATGATAGAATTAGCGATGATGAACGAAAAGTCCTTGTATCTTCCTTAATTAAAGAAATTCAGATATACACCCGTGAAGAAGCGGAAGTGACGCTAAAGTCCATTTCCTTTAACTTGCCAGTCTTTAAAGATGGGAGAGAGGTGCAGGAACTTTTGTGAGACAAAGGTAATACCGTTGAGAGGATTGTATTGATGCCAAAGAAGTAAAGTAAAAATGGTGAAATAATTATAAATAAAGAGTTTCCTAAGATTGAAATTCTTATGCCAGATGGCAGTTAAGAAATTAGTCTTTAGAAACTCTTATTTTAATATAGCTTGTTAACATAACAATTATAATTATTTAATTCTTTGTTTAAATTAAACTTATTTTAGACCAAGTGCTTTTTTATAGTATCAAGTATTATAGGAACATTTTTTATTATTTGCTTATTATTAACTTCGCTTATGGTAATTCTGAAATAATTATTGCATCTATATTCCTTAAGAAAACATTCAGCTGTATTAAATATTTTGATATTTTTATGGTGTAATGAATTAAGTATTTTATCATGCTTTAAAGAACCATCCGCATAAATGCAGCCAAAGTATCCTGATTCAGGAATATTATATTTTATTCTTGGATGTTTATATTTTAATAAAGTATTTTTTAAAGAGCTTATGCGTTCGGCATATAAATTAACTAATTGCTTCATATAAGTATCGAACATTCCATTTTTTATGTATATTTCTAAGGCTCCTTGAGATAGTATAGGGCTATTTATATCAGTCCATTTTTTATGTTCTAAAAAACTATTAATTAATAGATCAGGTAATATGAGAGCAGCAACTCTCAAACCAGGCATAAGTATTTTTGAATAACTTTTAAGATAGATTACTTTTGAAGAAATATCATAAGAAAACATTGGATCATTTTTTTTATTCATATCTAAATCAGCAGCAATATCATCTTCAACAATATATACGTCATATTTATGAGCTAATTTAACAATTTCTTGTTTTTCAAGTTTACTATATGAAGTGCCAGTTGGATTATGAAATCGAGGTATACTGTAAAAAAATTTTATATTTCCATATTTAAATAATTTTTCTAATTCATATAAATCTAGTCCATTAAAATCTCTATTTATGCCTAAAACTGGAATATTATTAAACTCCAAAGATTTTATCATTCCATGGTATGTAGGCTGTTCAATTAGAATATTAGATTTTCCGTTCGGAAACGGCATTATTGATAATATGTTTAATGCTTGTTGAGAGCTTGATGTAATAAGTATATTATCTGGCTTTGCAAATATTTGATAGTTTTGAATATGTTTTGATAGCACATTAATTAATGAGTTCAAGCCTCTAGGATCGGAATAAGAAAATAGTTTCTCTTTGTATAAATCTATTGATTTATTTAGACAGTGTTGAAAATTCTCATATGGAAAAGCTTCAGCACTTAAATTTACAGCTGAAAAATCAATTATAGTTTCCTTAGCAGTACTTAGATTATAAAAATTATCAACTATGTAATATCCACTTTTAGGTACAGAATAGATAATATGATCTTGTTCAAGCTTGGAATAAGCTTTTAAAACTGTGCCAGTACTACACTGAAACAATTTTTGAATAAATCTTATAGAAGGCAATTTTTTTGGATGATTTAATTTCTCTGTTTTTATACTGTTTTTAATATATTCTATAATCTCTTCATATTTAAGCAAAATGAATCACTCCTTAAGTACTGTACTAGCACAGATCTGAATTTTACTTGTTGATATATAGATTACACTATAATACCATAATTGTAAGAAGTATGTAAGTAAAAATAATAACTTAATACGTCTTTTTTGTTAAATTAAAGGAGGATATAATTATGGCAAAACAATACCCAAAATTCATAGGAGCTGCAGTTCAGGCTGCACCAGTATATTTAGATTTAGATGCAACAGTTGAGAAATCTTGTAAATTAATTGATGAAGCAGCATCAAATGGAGCAAAATTAGTTGCATTCCCAGAAGCATTCCTTCCAGGGTATCCTTGGTTTGCATTTATCGGACATCCTGAATATACAAGAAAATTCTATCATGAATTATACAAAAATGCAGTTGAAATTCCAAGTTTAGCAGTTCAAAAAATAAGTGAAGCAGCTAAAAGAAATAAAACATATGTATGTATTTCTTGTAGTGAAAAAGATAACGGTTCATTATATTTAGCACAATTATGGTTTAATCCAGATGGAGATTTAATCGGAAAGCATAGGAAAATGAGAGCTTCTGTTGCAGAAAGATTAATCTGGGGAGATGGAAGCGGAAGCTTAATGCCAGTATTTGAAACCGAAATAGGTAATTTAGGTGGATGTATGTGCTGGGAACATCAAGTACCATTAGATCTTTTAGCAATGAATTCACAAAATGAGCAAGTTCATGTAGCATCTTGGCCAGGATATTTCGATGATGAAATATCAAGCAGATACTATGCAATTTCTACTCAAACATTTGTATTAATGACTTCATCAATTTATTCAGAAGAAATGAAAGATATGATTTGTTTAACCCCTGAACAAAGAGAATACTTTGATACATTCAAGAGTGGGCATACTTGCATTTATGGACCAGATGGAGAACCAATAAGTGAAATGATTCCAGCAGAAACAGAAGGAATAGCTTATGCAGAAATAGATGTAGAAAAAACAATAGATTTTAAATACTACATTGATCCAGCAGGGCACTATTCAAATCAAAGTTTAAGCATGAATTTTAATCAAAATCCTACGCCAGTTGTTAGAAAGTTTGGAGATAGCAAAAATAAAGTTATAACGTATGAAGAAATTAATTTGTCAGTAGGCAGCGAAGAATAAAAAAACACTTATAGATATAAAATGAATGGGAGATTATAATAGAATTAAATTAGCAATAGCTATCGATAGAAAATGTGGAAGCAGAAAAACAACGCTCTGATGCTTTATCAAAAGTGCTTGTATGCAACATATTTAATATGGATGATTTCCTTCTCCTTTTTGACATGCATATAATGAGAGTGCTAATTGTTCATGGTTTCATGGGGTACCAGTGGAGGTTTTGAATAAAGTTTCACAACTTATAGATATTCCTTTAGAACTTGTAAAAACAGGAGCTGGAGACGACTACGCTAAAGATTTTGAAAAGGCATTGTTAAAGATTAAAGACAACGGTGTTAATGCTTGTGTTTTTGGTGACATTGATATACAAGCTCATTATGACTGGTGTAATTCTCGTTGTAAAGCTGCTAAGATTGAAAGTATATTTCCACTTTGGAATGAAAGCAGAAAAGAATTAGTTTATAAATTTATAGAAAGCGGGTTTAAAGCTGTTATAACTATTGTGGATTCATCTAGACTTAGTGAAAAGTTCCTAAGAAAAACCTTAACAAAAGAACTTATAAAAGAAATTGTAGCTGAAGGGGCAGATATTTGTGGAGAAAACGGAGAATACCATACATTTGTGTACGATGGACCACCTTTTAAAGAACCTGTAAACTTTAAATTTGATGAAATAATAAGAAATGGTAATTATTCAGTATTACCTCTTTCATTAGAATAAAAATATAATTTTAATATTAATTATGAACAGTAATTACAAAAGACTACCCTTGAAGTGCCCATTTTAAAACGCCTTCAAGGGTTGAAATATAAGACTTAAAATGCATGAAAAATTTAAAAAGCAAAAAATGCCTAGAAAAAACTCGACCTTATCACAAAAAATCAAAGGGATAGTTTTAGTTATTTACTTTCAAATATATGTTATACACTCCTAGACTGATAGTTTAGGAGTTTTTTGTAATATTTAAGTTGGTTATATTGACAAAATCTCAATACAAGAGTATGTTAAGTATAACTAGTATAAAAAGTAATACTGAAAGGGAGATTGCTATGAATAAAAAAGCTTCGGAAGATAAATATATGGGTTCTGTGAAGGTAGGTCCAAAGGGACAGATTGTTATTCCAAAGGAAGTGAGAGATATGTTTGATATTTCTTCAGGAGATACTTTAATTTTGCTTGCAGATGCCCAAAAAGGTATTGCAATTGAACGGTATGAGATTTTTTCTAAGATTGCTGATGCAATTTTTGCAGGGAAAGCACGAGAGATTTATCCATTGGAATCGGAAGAGGATTCACTTGTTTTTGCTGAAGAAATAAAAAAATTGAGTGAGTCTGAAGGAGAATATGATGAGTAAAATAGTATTTTTCAGCATCCCAGCTCATGGGCACACTAATCCTACTATAGCAGTAGTAGATGAATTGGTAAAACGTGGTCATGAAGTTTGGTATTATTCCTTTTATGAGTTTCAGGAGAAGATTGAAAATGCAGGTGCAAAATTTATTCCATGTGATAGTTATTTGCCAGAACTTACTCCAGATATAGAAAAGAAAGTAGGAAAGGATTTTGCAGCTCTTATAGAGATGACGGCAGATATGACTATGAGTCTAGATGAAAAAGTATGCAGAGAGCTTAAAGAATTTCAGCCCCACTGTATAGTATCAGATTCCATATGTATTTGGGGAAAATTATTTGCAACAAAATTAAATGTGCCATATATCTGCTCTACTACCACCTTTGCAATGAACAAACATACTGCAAAGTTAATAAAACAGAGTCTAAAAGAAGTGTTCCGTATGTTTATAGGCATTCCAAGAATTAATAAAAAGATAAAGCTTCTTCAGGAAAAAGGCTATAATGTAAAAAACTTTATAAGCATTATTCAAAATGACAATGATACTCACACAATTGTTTATACATCTAAAGAATTTCAACCTATGGCAGAAACATTTTCAGATAAGTATGCTTTTGTAGGACCTTCTTTCCGAGTTCCAGAAATTGAACAAATTGAAAAGAAATATCCACAGATTTATATTTCATTGGGAACCGTATTGAATCAAAATAGACATTTTTATCAAAATTGTGTTCAGGCATTAGCTGATATAAATTGTCAAGTTATCATGTCTGTTGGAGAAAAGGTAGATATTTTTAGTTTTGGCAAGTTACCAGACAATTTTAAAGTTTATCCCAAAGTTGAACAATTAAAAGTTTTACAACAGACTGATGTGTTTATTACTCATTGTGGGATGAATAGCATAAGTGAAAGTTTATATTTTGGTGTACCATCCGTTTTATTTCCATTACACAGTGAACAAACTATGGTGGCAAACCGAGTAGCAGAACTAAATGCTGGAAAAAGATTAAAGTCAGATACTGCAAGTAGTATTCGAGAAACTGTTTTACAAGTATTGAATGATATATCCTACAAAAGAAATGCAGAAGTGATTTCTAAAAGCTTACAAAAAGCTGGAGGAGCTAGTGCAGCTGCAAATAAGATAGAGAAGGTGTGTAACGAAAGCTTAGATAGAGATTAATAAGGTTCGATGAATACATTTCATCTTATTATTGGAATTTGTCACAATAAAAGAATTAACAGATTTGGATATTGAAAAAATTCAATTAATAAGGGAAACAATAGAATAAGCAATTGAAACTATCCTTTAAAGCGGAGAAGCTAGAGGCTCTCCGTTATTTTTTTGTTCGAAAATAGGAAAATAATGTAATAGTTAAAAAAAGGAAGATGTTGTTGGATATTTGGGATTTTAGGCTTATTATAGTCATTTCATAAGATTGACTGTAATATAATGGTATGATATAACGAAGACATTAACAACTAATAAAATATTAGCCAAAAGAAAGGTATATAAAAGGAGGTGAAATTACAAAAATACGGAAAGTTTATCAATAATCTTATCCACATCAAATTGAGCATTTGGGACAGTAAATTAAAGAAGTTTTCCCTGGTCACAGTTTAAAATTTAGACAATATTTTCGTGGGCAGAAACATCAACACTTATAAGTAAGGCAGATAAGTCATCTGATTTCTTTATGATATCACGACCTTTCTGCAGAAGAGATGGAGAAATCAGAAAAGGAATATCCTAAGTAAAATAATGATTAAAGTCTCATATAATCAGCTTTTATCTAATGAAAATGCCTTAATGCGGCTGTCATTAGAGATGAAACATCTGAGTAAGCAGCATGTGATACTTAAGTCAATGGACAATCCTTCGTAATAGTATAATTAGTACTCTATCAGAAAATGAACGAACTAAACTTCTATAATGTCCTGTTAAGAATAATTAACATTAGGATACTCCAATTAAAAGTTACTATTAATTTAATCAAAATAAAATAAGTTCTATAGCCTAGCTGCTGACTACAGAATTTATAATGTAAAGGAGCATGGGTATGAAAAAATCTTATTTTAAAAGGTTTATGGCATCTATTCTTATCATCTGTACAATTTTTGGTTTCACTTCAATTTCCACTGTAAAAGCTGCTGATAACAGTGATGCTATGTTAGTTGGAAATGATTATCCCATAGTTATGGTACATGGATGTTTTGGTTGGGGAAGCAATGAAGCAGCCGGTCTTTATTACTGGGGAGGTCAGGAAAGTCTGACTCAAAAGCTTACTGAGAAGGGTTATACTGTATATTCTCCATCTATTGGACCTGTCTCAAGTAACTGGGATAGAGCATGTGAGCTGTATACATATATTGTAGGCGGCACAGTTGATTACGGTGAATCACACTCCAAAAAAAATGGACATGCAAGATACGGAAGGATTTATCCAGGTGTTTACAAAGAAATTGGAACAGAAGATTCATCTGGTAATATTCAGAAAATTCACCTAATTGGACACAGTATGGGAGGACAGACAATCCGTCTATTGGCACAGCTTTTAGAAAATGGAGATCCCGATGAATTAGCATTTACCACAGACGAAAACATCAATCCACTTTTTACTGGGGGAAAATCATGGGTATCCAGTATTACATCTATTGCTACTCCACATGATGGAAGTCAGCAAGCGCATATAAAATGTGATATTGAGCCTCTCACACATCAATTTGTTGCAGCTATTGCCGCAATAAAAGGTAGGAATGTTAATTTGGGTGACCTAAATTACGATTTTCAATTAGATCAGTGGGGACTTAGAAGAAAGCCTGGCGAATCATGTTTAGACTACAGCAATAAAGTAATTAACAGTGAAATCTGGAAAAAAAGCAAGGATTTAAGTGTCTGGGATTTGTCACCAGAAGGAGCTCAGGAATTTAATTCCTATGTTAAGGCACAAAGTGATATCAATTATTTTTCAATTGCATGTGTAAATACTCATGAAGATCGATTAACTCATTTTCAGGTACCAAATAAAAATATGAATCCGATTCTTATAAAAAGTTCGATATTTATGGGTATGTATACAAACAATAAGAGTGGTGAAGTTCCTATAGATAAAAGCTGGTGGAGAAATGACGGAGTTGTGAGTGTGATATCAGCCATAAGTCCTAAGGTTGGTTCAACAGACCAAATGATTGATTATAACGGAAATGCCGTAAAGGGTACATGGAATTATCTTGGTGAATTAGATAATACAGATCATATTGAGGTTTGTGGAATGAAATATGATCGAAACGGAATTGAACAAATGTATTTTAATGTGGCAGAAATGCTTTCAAAACTTCCTGTTGAATAATTCATAAAATTTGATATCAAGAAATTGTTAATTATTGGACATGCTGGCAAAGCCGAATTTATTTCAGAATTATAACGTAGTTATACAAGGTTCTAGATATTTTTTCTTAAGAAAGAGGCTTTGTCAGCATATCTATTATTTAATAATAAAGGGATGAAGGGGTTAACTAATACGGAAAACCTATTATTTCTGTGTAGTAGTATCATTATTTCACCTAAATACATATATAAATGATTTAATTTATCATTATATTCTCTTATTTCATCTAGGAATTTCATAGGAATCTTTACTTTGGTTTTTATGTTTAGTTTGTCTGCTGCGTAGGGATGAACTTCATTAGCACTCAAGTTATTGAATATTAGGATTGTTTTATTTACCATTATTAATAATAAACTATACACTAAAACACCAGAGTTTAAATATGCATTATGATAGGGGTAAATGGAGGTAAGGATGTTATGAAGAATGGATATAAGACAGCACAAGTAGCAAAGATAATAGGCATACATCCTAATACAGTGAGGTTGTATGAAAAATTAGAATTGATACCTAAAGCTCAAAGATTATCTAATGGATATCGAGTTTTCTCAGATTTTCATATTGAACAATTTAAACTGGCTAGGACAGCACTTAAAGTCGAGGTGTTGCAAAGTGGTCTTAGGAAAAATATGATTAATATTATTAAATTATCTGCTCAAGGTGAATTCCAAAAGGCAATTGTATGTACTAATAACTATATAAATCAAGTTAAAATAGAACAGAAAAATGCAGAAGAGGCTATAGAAATTACAAAAAAATTACTCTCTGGTATACAGGAGAAAGAAGATGATGTAGCTTTCACAAGAAAACAAACTGCAGATTACTTGAATATTACCATAGATACGTTAAGAAATTGGGAAATGAATGGGTTATTTTCTGTAAAAAGAAAACAAAATGGATATCGGGTATACACTAAAAACGATATTCAATTATTGAAGATAATACGTTCTTTACGCTTTGCAAATTATTCTCTTGCAGCAATTTTGCGTATGGTAAGTGCACTATCCAATAATTCAGAAATCGATATACGAGAAGTTATTGATACCCCAAAAACTGATGAAGATATTGTAACAGTATGTGATGAGCTTCTTACTTCACTAAGCAACGCGGAGTTAAATGCATATTGTGTTTTAAGTCAGCTAAAAGCCATGGAGGAAAAATTTAATATAAATCCTACAGTATAACACCAGACTTTATTCTGGTGTTATTCTTTTTATGTATTAAAAAACAGGGGGTTTTTAGATATGGAAACAGTTAAAATTCATGCCTTATGTAAATCATATGGGAATATACAAGCTGTAAATAAGGTTAGCATATCCGTTAAAAGTGGAGAAGTATTTGGATTGCTTGGAGCTAATGGGGCAGGAAAAAGTACCACCATTGAATGTGTTTTAGGCACGAAAAAATTTGATAGCGGCTCAATTTCTATTTTGGGAATGAATCCACAAACACAGAGAAAGGAATTGTATCAGAGAGTTGGAGTCCAATTTCAAGAATCAAACTATCAAGATAAACTAACCGTAGCAGAACTTTGCGAAGTTACACAAGCTCTTTACAAACATCCAACAGATTATGAAGAATTGTTAAAACAGTTTGGTCTCTCAGATAAATGTAAAAGTCAAGTAAGTGAGCTATCAGGCGGCCAAAAGCAGCGGCTATTTATTATACTTGCTTTAATTCCTAACCCAGAAGTTGTGTTTTTAGATGAACTAACCACAGGACTTGATACTAGAGCAAGGAGAGAAGTATGGAAAGGACTTCTAGATTTAAAAAAGAAGGGAATTACTATCTTTTTAACTTCGCATTTTATGGATGAGATAGAAACATTGTGTGATAGGATTTGTATTCTTAAAAAAGGAGAAAGCATTTTCTATGGAACAGTGCAGGAAGCAATTGTAAAAAGCCCATATGAAAAATTTGAGGAAGCATATTTATGGTATACAGGTGAGGAGGAAGTTGATGATGAAAGCATTTAAAACAATGTTAAAAACAGAACTGAAATTATCCCTGAGAGGAATGGATATGTTTATTTTTGCAATTTGTATGCCAGTAGTGGTAACAATTCTTATTGGTATCATCTACGGAGATAAATCAGCATTTGATGGTGCGTCATACACTTTTTTAGAACAATCATTTGGAGCTATTACTACAATTGCAATATGTGCAGGTGGTGTCATGGGATTACCGCTGGTAGTATCCGATTATCGTCATAAAAAAATTCTAAAAAGGTTTAAAGTAACACCTATAAGTCCTGCTGTAATTTTAACAGTTCAGGTAGTAATTTATGCATTTTACGCCATTGCTTCACTTATACTTGTTTATGCTATTGCAGCAATTTTCTTTGGCTTTAGATTAAATGGTTCTTGGAGCCAGTTTTTAGCTTCTTATTTCTTAGTGATGGGTTCTATGTTTAGTATAGGGCTTATGGTAGGCGGAATTGCTCCAAATTTAAAGACAGCAAGTGTTGTAGCAAGTATATTATATTTTCCTATGCTGATTTTTTCAGGAGCAACGCTGCCCTATGAAGTTATGCCAACAGCACTTCAAAAGTGTTCTAATATACTACCATTAACCCAAGGAATAAAGCTTTTAAAAGCAACTTCACTTGGTTTAGCTGTAGATGATGTAATGATGCCAATCATTATAATGATTGCTCTTATGGTAATATGTACTGGTATAGCTATTCGATTTTTCAAATGGGAATAATAGTGAATATTCAATTGTTAAAAGTGATATACTAATAAACTATATTACATGTCACTGATATGGTGAATTATTTAAAAATAACTTACCATATGGTATAATTTTGAGTATAAATAAAGCATTAAGGGGGTGGCGATTTGGCACAGCAATATACCAAAAAAATGATTCGTGAGGTATTCATAAAGATGTTGAATGAGCGTCCACTTAACAAGATTACAGTTAAGGATATTGCTACAGAATGTGAGATCAACAGAAATACTTTTTATTATTACTACACAGATGTATATGCACTTTTGTCAGAAATCTTCCAAACAGAACTTCAGACAGTCATTGATGAATATAATGATACACTCTCCTGGGAGGAGAGTTTTACTGTGGCTGCTAAATTTGCTTTAGAAAACAGAAGAGCAGTTTATCATGTATATAATTCCATGCAGAGAGAAGAGTTAGTGAACTATATATTCAATGTATCAGGAAATGTTATGATTCGGTATGTTGAAAGAGTAAGTGATGGTATCTCAGCTTCTTTGGAAGATAGAAAACTAATTGCTTCCTTCTATCAGTGTGCCCTCACTGAAATGGTACTACGCTGGATTGCTTCCGGAATGAAGGAAGACCCTGATACTATCATTAGACGAATTGGGTACCTCTTCGATGGAAATATTGAGTTATCCCTTAAGCGAAGTGCTGGTTTAAATGATGTTTAGCAAAAATAAATATAAAATTTCTTTCATATCAGACATTTTGATCTAAATGCCTAAAAAATAGATAAATTAACTGCGGTGTTCGAATCTCGAACACCGCAGTTTGTTTATCTAATGAAAAAGACACAAAAAGACTATATTATAGACTTATAGGAATCTTACAGATAATAAGTATCCATAAAGTTAAAGGAGGACTTATTATTTATGACACCATATTGGCATACTAGTAAAGTGAATATAGAAGGACTCTAAATATAATAATAGTATTTAGAAAACTATAAAAAAATTAAGAAAGAGGTAGATAATAATGAAATTAAAAACACATGATGATAGACTTACTCTTACAAATGGAAGTTATCATGCTTTAGTAAATGCAAGAAAGCCAAAAGGAATTGAAGATAAAAAAGCTTATTTAATCGGTACTGGAATTGGAGCTTTAGCTGCTGGTTGCTTTTTAATTCGTGATGCTCATATGGAGGGCAGTAAGATTACTTTCTTAGAACAATTAGACATTCCAGGCGGATCTTTAGACGGTCAAGTTCGTCAGAATATGGGTTATGTAGCACGTGGTGGACGTGAGATGGGTCACCATTTTGAAGTTTTATGGAGCTTATTTAGTTCATTACCATCTACAGAAGATCCTAATATGACTGTTCTAGATCATTTTTATTATACAAACTACGATGATCCAAACTTTAGCAATTGTCGTATTACTAAAAATCAAGGTGAGCGCTATGACAATGGAAAATTCAATTTAGGTCAAGATTTAGCAAAAGAATTAGCTGCTTTTGTAAATATGCCAGATGAAGAACTTGAAGATAAAACTATTGAAGATATTTTTTCTGAAGAGCTTTTAAACACTGATTTCTGGACATATTGGAGAACAATGTTTGCTTTTGAAAACTGGCACAGTGCTTTAGAGATGAAATTATATATGAATCGTTTCATTCACCATGTTGACGGACTGCCAACTCTTTCTGCACTACAATTTTCAAGACATGATCAATACACTTCATTTGTAAAACCTATGGTTAAATATTTAGAAGACCATGGTGCTAAATTTGAATATGGAGTTACTGTTGATAACGTTGAATTCTCAATTTCAGATGATAAAAAGGTTGCAAAGAAAATAGTTGCAACAGATAAAAATGGAAAAGATATCTCTATTAATTTAACAGAAAATGACTTAGTATTTATTACTAATGGTTCTATGACTGAAGGTTCAGGATATGGTGATGACAACACTCCTGCACCATTTAATAGGGAGCCAGAAGGATGCTGGAAGTTATGGAGAAATATAGCAGCTCAATCAGATGAATTTGGAAGACCAGATAAATTCTGTACAGATACAGAAAAATCTAATTGGGAGTCTTGTACAGTAACTTGTCATGATGAACGTGTTCCTGAGTACATTGAAAAAATCACAAAACGTTCACCATACGGCGGACGTACTGTAACAGGCGGAATAGTTACAGCTCTTGACTCTTCATGGTTGATGAGTTGGACAATAAACCGTCAAGAACAATATTACGGACAACCTGAGAAAGACGTTGTTGTTTGGGTATATGGTTTATTCTCTGATGTTCCTGGAGATTATATTAAAAAACCTATGAGAGATTGTACTGGTAAGGAAATCACAAAAGAATGGTTATATCATATAGGTGTTCCTACAGATAAAATTGAAGAATTAGCAGAATCATGTACTGCAGTTCCTGTTATGATGCCATTCATCACATCTCAATTTATGCCTCGTGCAGCTGGAGATCGTCCATATGTTGTACCAAAGAATGGAGTAAACTTTGCTTTCCTTGGACAATTTGCTGAAACATTAGATGATCCAGGTCGTGATACTGTATTTACTATAGAATATTCAGGACGTACAGCTATGGAAGCAGTATATGTTTTAACTGGAGTTGAAAAAGGAGTTCCTGAGGTATTTGGTTCAAGATATGATATCCGCTATTTATTAAATGCAGGTGTATGTTTATTAGATGGAGAAAAACCAAAACTTGATTTACCACCAATGGCTAAACGTAAAGTTTTAAAACAAGTAGCAGGAACAGACATTGAAAAGTTATTAAAAGAATATGGAATTATTTAATGACATTTACAGTTAAATAATTTGATTGAAATCCCGAATTTTAAAAAAATCGGGATTTTAATTTATATTAATTTATATATAGTTATTATTTATATGGCTGCTTGGTATATTAATAATATAATATCATACGAAGGAGGAACTTCTGTGAAAGAAAAAACAGATCTTAAGCAAGGTTATATCCCTAATATAGGAGAAATGCAAAGCTGGTATGAAGATGATTTACGAAAAGAAGCTCTAAAATCATCGGAATACGAAGATAATAAAAAAATAGAAGAGCAAGGGACGTTTTTTAAAGCTTTTCGAAGATTTGAAGAAAGGGATTATGAAATCCCTTATGATTCTAACAAAAATAATGTTTATTACGAAAAATATAGAGCTTATGTAGAAGAAGAAACAGAAAACAAAGGCAAAAAGATACAAGAGATTGAAAATTCAATTGAATATGAAAAGTTTTTCCTTCGTTGGGAAAGAAGGGTCAACAGCGAGAGTAATAATTATAGTCATTATGGCAGCAATGCAGCTACAAGATATAGAGTTGATTGCATAAAAAAATTGGAAAAAGAGTTAGAGACAATTCTAGAAAATTCTCCAGAAGCATGGGAATTTTATTATAAACGTCAATTGATAAGTGATATAGAAACCCAACATCAGCAGCGTTTAGTAACTGTACCTTATGTAGTTGAAGCAAAACAAAAAGTAATAGATTCGTTGAATTTAGGTGTTCCTGTGTATATTGTAGGACATTTGGGAAGTGGAAAAACACAATTAGCAACTGAAGCAGCTCTAGACTTTACTATTCAAAATAGAATACAAAGAGAATTAGAAGATAAAATGGAAGATTGGTTTTCGAGAAATCCAAATGCCACAGAAAGTGATGCTATTGAAAAATTTGGAGAATTTAATGAAGAAAGAAAACTTTACTATAAGAATATTTTAACTAATGGAAGTAAAGAGGAAATAGAATCTTTACAACCACTATTTATATCTGGCTCTCACAATTTAACTTATGAAGATATGTTTGTAGAAAAAACTTTGTCTCTGAAACACAGTTTCTCCCAAGGATCTTTTGCAGATTATCTGAACATGATTGTAGGAGATTTTTATGAGTGGATGGATGAGCACAAAACTAGACTAGAGAAGATGACTGATGAAGAACAGTTATAGCTTAAGATTCAAATATGGAAAAGTTTTTCTGATTTATTGGTAGCAAGTAATAGTGCTTTTGGTACTGAAATCAAAAAAATAGAAAGAGAAATTTTAATTGCAGTAAAAGAAGGCCGCCCTGTAATCGTAGATGAATTAAATACAATTGCCATGCAAAATCTAATTGCTTTAAATGATATTCTGCAACGTCATGCAGGAAATACAGCTTATATCACAGGAGTTGGTCCTGTTTTGATTAAGCCTGGATTTGGATTTATCGGCACCGGGAACCTGTCAAGTCAAATGGTCAATTATGAAGGAACCAATGAACTAAATCCAGCATTTAAATCACGTTTCGTAACCATTGAATATAATTATGTACCTCAAAAGACAATTGGTTCCTTAGAAAATCAAGAATTCCCAGAAAAAAATGAACTTTTTAGAATAATAATAGCACGATTAGCTGATAAAAATGGAAATATCCATCTTCCTAATTCCAAAAGGACATTGGAAGAATTGTTTAGATTTTCTCAATTGTGCAGAGTTACTCAAAATGTTTTTATGGGCAAATGGAAAGATGACGAAGCCCAAAAAGATTTTGGAATGGATGAACTAGAGCTGAGGGAGTCTGTATTATCAATTCGTAATATTTTGCACGTTTTAGATAATTGGAATGGAGGGGAAGAAAAAGACTTGAGCAAAGCTTTGTGGGATGGCTTTATTAGTTCAATTACTTATCCTGATGACCAAAACTATATTCTTTCACAAGCGGTGCGTTTTGGATTTTTCCCTATAGGAGAAGGATGGAAAGTTGAGACAAAAGGTATAGGAGAAGCAACTACAACATATGATGAAATTCGAACTCGTCCATATCACTATGTTCGCCCATTAACAGAAACTTTAAGTTATTTAGATGTAGTTCATCTGATATTTGGAAAAGGAACGCCGAGAAAAACTTTGCCAAAAGGACTAAAAGAAACCTTTGAAGCTGCTGTTGATGATTCATTGCAAATTGATGCGAAAGAATATCAAAAACTAGATCAACAATTATCTCATTTAGAGCATTCAAAAGATATCCTTGAATACTTAGAAGATAATGGAGAAGAAAAATGAAAATTAATTTGTCGGTAGAGGTCAAGGATTTTAAGAGCCAAGTTAAAGAGCTAAGAGAAAAGCTGAATGAATGCCAAAGAAATGGAATTTTAGATGATGGCTTTAAAGAACAATTAAACAAACTTTTAAAAGTAGAAGAAGAGCTATTGACTGATTTAATTCCCTATTATCGGGTTTATGCAAATGATATTAAGAAAAGTTCAATGAGGATAAATCCGATAAAACAATTGGGGGCTTTTGGTTTTGAGAGTTTTTTACAAACTACATTGAGGATTAATAAAAACCTTTTTATTATAGGTAGCATAGATAGAAAAGTTCAATTTTTTTATATAGATATTACAGATGATTTTTCTAATCACAATCAAATTGAAGGAGAGTGGAGTCCTCCTATTAAAGAAATAAAAGAGACAATTTCATTTATGTATAAATTGAATGATAAAGAAATTTTACTTTTAGGAGTCAGAGGAGGATGCTATCTAATTTCAAGTGATAATTTTGATAAGCTGCCTAATGTTAATGGAGAGATTAAAGTTCAAAGTGTTAAAATAAATCATCATTTTAATGGATTTGGAAGATGTCTATCAATTAGAGATGGTTTATTTGCAGTAGAAAATGGAGATGAAAAATTAAATTTATTTGAAATAATAAAAGAAAATGATGAATATTGTTTGATTTTTCATAAAGATATACACTGTACTATTCCAAATTGGACCACAGTAGAAAAAATAGATGACGATTATTTTATAGCAGGAACAAAGAGTGGAGAATTATATTTTATTAAATATGAGAACAAACAATTTACTATTACAGAAAAAATTAATTTTTTAGATGATGAAATAAGACAAATTAGATATTTAGAAGATGAGAATGATAATAAGAATTCTCTTATAGTGACAGGCAATAGAGGTCAGCTTAAGATATATTCCTTATATGAAGATTCAAAAACTATGAAAATAGAATTGAATGATTTAAAAGGCAATTTATTTGACACTCAATCTAAAAAAGGCACAGCTGTAGTTTTGAGTGAAGATGGAATCATATACTTACTTGAAGAGAATTTTGGAAATTGGTATCTAAATGAAGATACAACTATTAAAGATGTATTTTTTACTAATGTCCTTAAATTAGATGTTTCAAAATATCTGCTGATGGATATAGAAGGTAAACTAAATCTGCTACACATTGATCGAATTGATACACCAAAGGATTTGTGGAATCTGCCACTGTATTAAGGCATCTTCAAAAAATAAATAAGTCAATATGCTCGTCTATTTTGTGTTATACTGCGTCAACAGAACCCTTAGATAGTGCTACTAACTGCGGAACCTGTTTCCTTGTCTAACTCAAAATATACTTTCCATCTTTGACCTATTATTTATTTTCAGATGCCTAATAGGAGGGATGAGTATGTTTAATTTTGATGAACAAACACTAATTGAAGAATCTAAAAAACATTGCGAAGAATTTCTACAAAAAGAACAACGCTCGTTAGCCACATTTACAGGAGATTCTAGTTTAATGTATATTCCTGATTCAAAACTACAAAGATTTTTATTAGATTCTTCCAAAGGTGTTTTGTATTTACCCCTGGAAAGTTTTTTGGATAGAAAATTAGATGACAATCAAATTATGTGGCACATCTATTATGAGCTGGCCTTATATTCTGATTGGAAAAAGCAAACTAAAAGATATCTGGATAGAAAAAAAGATTGGCAGAAAGAAATTGACCACATGACAAGTTATATTATGACTAGGATAAAAAAAGAAGTACTAGAAAATGACCCTGCATATAAGCCTAAAGTTATTTCTAATTATGCGAGAAAAGAAATTTTTGATTTGTTGAATCTATTGGATAAGCACACATCATTTTTAAGAGTTTTGCAGATGTGTCCTATATATAGGGATGAAGAGAACTTTAAAAAAATTGTTTCATATATGAAAAAAACAGGTAAGACCATTGAGTCAATTTCTAAAATGCCTAGACATAGAGCTTTTGCAAATAGCTTTTTTATTATTGAATTATATAAAATAGAGCCTAAAATTGAAGAATGTGCTGAAAATCCTTTTGATAGAAAAATTTTTAATCAGCCTTTTTTTGATTTTATTCATTATCAATTAATTAGACAAATAAATAATGATCGAGGAATTATAGAAAGAGATCCATTCATTCGCTCTTTCATCTATCCAACTTTTGAGCAATTATGGAAACAAGAAATTGATGAAATGATGTTTTATAAATCAAAAGGACAGAAAGAAGAGCAAGTCAAAGGAAGTGAAAATCTTTTTGAACAGTCAAACTCAGATGAGATTCCAGATTCACTAGAATCTACTCAAGAAGAAGTGGAAAAGATTTTAGAAGAAATGATAGATCAACAAGACCAAATAAGTGAGAGTATACAAAATGCCATGGGAGGCAAGGTAGATTTAGAGGCCTATGGAATTAGCCAATCAGATCAACAATTGTTTCAATTTTATTCAAATAGAATGAAATTGGAAAGAGAACAAATGGGTCAATTTTGGAAAAAGCTAATAGGGAGCGCAAAAAAAGAAGTAAGCGTAAAAAAACATGGTCAAATAAAAGGAAAACTAGATGTGGATAGTTTTATTAACTTTTATCCGGACTTTGTAGAAGCTGAAAAAAAGGGAAATTATAAAAATCTTCCAATTTTCAATAGATACTTACTAGAGACTAAGGCAGATATATTACCTGAAAGAATAGAGATTTCTTTTGTGATAGATAATTCAGGGTCAATGAATCCCTCAAAAATTGAGGCAGCGAGAAAAGCTTTGGCAGTGACTTTGCTGTCCATAGATGATTTTAATAGATATTTGAAAAGCAATGCAGAGCAATTGAATCAAAAAGTAGAGGTTTTAAGTGAAACTTGGTTTTTTGGTAGCAAGTATTATAATGTGAAAGAATTTAACGATAAAAATGTGAGTGAAAAAGAGAAAAGCGATATAATTAGCTCAATTGTAAAGCTAAATGCAGCAGATGGAGCAACAGATGATGCAAGCTGCCTTAGGGAAATATCCAATAGAATTACGTCCATACAGGAAAGTGAACTTAAAAAAGGAAAACAAATAAAGATAGTCTTTGAAGTTACAGATGGTGCATCAAGTTTTCCAGGATCATCAAAAGAAGCTGTACAAGAATTATTATCTAAAAATGTTGAAGTTTATGCTTTTCAAATAGGAAAAAATAGCGAAGCAAATGAAAAAATCTTCAACTTTGTATGGAATGAAGGATACAAACAACCACATGGAGTAACGATTGGTGAACAAGTAGAAAAACTACCAAAAGAGCTGCTAAAAGCAGTAAGAAAAAATATGCAGTCTATTTTTAATAATTAGTGTTGACAGCGGATTCTTTTAATATGACAAAATCAGGACGTTGC
Organism: Clostridium sp. Marseille-QA1073; assembly: GCF_054863625.1. Classification (NCBI taxonomy): domain Bacteria; kingdom Bacillati; phylum Bacillota; class Clostridia; order Eubacteriales; family Clostridiaceae; genus Clostridium; species Clostridium sp. Marseille-QA1073. The sequence goes on from NZ_JBSVQM010000004.1 coordinate 115,698, forward strand.
ATTTTGAAATTCAGAGTACATACCATAGCTACCTCATAATGGGTAGGTAAAGTAACATCTCTAAGGATTTGAAGGTCTTAAGTAAATAGTGAAGTGTGCTTTATGTTCCCTAAGACGAGAGTTTTAGGGAAATTTTGCTTTAAGGGGCTTAACAAATACGCAGAACTAAGAGATTTTGCGTATTTGTTTATTGAAATAATGGATAAATGCCCCTCGCTTAGCCATACATAAAGCAATGGTGAAAAATATCTAAGCTTAATAAAAAAGGTAGACGATTATATATTGATTTCATTGAAGAGTTTTATAGGGTTCCAAAATCACAGTTTAACTTATACATTTAAAATTTTGGAACCTAAAATAGTGATGCATGCTCGTGAGCACTTAAAAATCAATGCTTTATTTTGCATGGAAATATTTTTAAGGTTCGCGAATAAGTTAAAATTCGAGCTTGTATCCCTATAAAAGTAACTGATTCATCTGTTTTAATAAATATTGATTATATAAGAATAAAAATGATATAATTGGGTTCAACAATGACACTCTCCTTTTGGATAGTCTTACGTTGTAAGTGAACTCAATTATACAAAAAAAGGGAGGCGTTGTTTTTTTGTGTAAAAAACTGTGAAACCCTTGATATATAAAGAGAAAATCTGAAAAATAGTGTAAAAAATTTTACACTAATGGATTAATTAGAGGAGGATACATTATGAAAATTTCAAAGAGTGATGCTTTGATATGGTTTGATTTTTTTGCCCAATTACCTGAGGATGAGGGGCTTAGTGTAAAACATGAGGAAATCATTTATGCAACCTTAGCACAAATTGAGGCAGTCATCGATGATAGAAATGATAAATTAATGTCAGAAATTAAAGGTTTAAAGACTTTAGAAAATAGAACTTTTTTTGTGGGGAATGAAAATAAATTTTCAAAGGGATGTCGTTCTTGTCTTTTAGGAACTGGATTAAGTGCAATTAGAAAAACAAACAAATGTAACTTAGAGTGTAAGTTCTGCTATAATTATGGACAACTAGAAGATATTCCTCCTATTGGAGAAGGTATGTGGGAAATTGGGGGTACTAAATTTTATGAGAAGGATATTGATTTGCTTCTTTCCGTCCACAAGAAACCTACAGGCATTTCCTACGTTTATTTAGAGCCATTTATGGAAATTGAAAAATACTATTCAGTTATAAAGAAATTTAGTGATGCAGGGATTCATCAACATCTATACACCAACGGAACTTTAGCTACAGAGGAGACATTGAAAGCATTGGGTGAAGCTGGTCTTGATGAGATACGTTTTAACCTTGGTGCTTCTAACTGTTCAGATAAAGTTATTGAGAATATTGGAATTGCGAAAAAATATATTAAAAACGTAGGTATTGAAACTCCAATGACTCCTGAATTTTTTGAAGGATTTTTTAAGAAAAAGCAAGCAATCTTAGATACAAAACTGGATTTTATCAATTGTGCAGAATTGCATTTAAATGAGAACAATATAGACAACTATTCTGAGGATAACATGTATATTTCAAGACAGGGCTACATATCTCCAATTTGGAGTAGGGAATTAACTTTCAAATTCATGAAAATAGCTGATGAAGAAAACTGGGATTTAGCAGTTCATGATTGCTCAAACTATACAAAATTTGCTAGAGGTTTAAATTTAAGCAGCAAAGAGGGTAGATGGTTTGGTGCTAATGATTATGCCTGTGAGTTTTCAAGGATTCCATATGAAGCATTCTTTCCAATACTGAATGATGATAATTTTCAATTCTTAAGTGAAGAAGAATTACCAGAGGACTATAAACCAGTATTGATAGATTATTAGAGTGTCTTATAAAGTTACATAGTGTATTTTGTATTCCCTCAGACTTAGAGTTTGGGGGAGTTTTTGCTTGAGGAAGTTGTACAAATATGCAGAACTAAGTGGTTTGTGTTGGATCTATGTTAATATCTTAGACATTGAAGTATTTTACTTTAATTAATTTGATTATCATATATAGTGTTACTTAAGAAAATACCATAATATTAGAGACTAAATCTAAGTCAATAAAATGGCATTTAAAATTAGTCTCTTTTTAGTGTAATAATAGAAATATTTTGATAGAAAATGTATAATAAAAGAAATATGTGTAAGAACAGTAATTAAGGAATCTGAAATTAATAATTATACAAGATCACTTTTGCTTAATTAGAGATCAATGATTTTATTATATGGCTTATGAAAGATGTTTTCAACGGATGTTTATAGGAAACAAGAAGCTAGATGAGAAGTAGATTAATTAATGTCTATGCAATATTGGGAGGTATTAAAATGGAATTACCAAAATACTATGAGATGCACAAACCTTTTCTAGAGTACCTAAAAGATGGTCAGTTACATACATTGAAAGAATTAAAGCAGCATATAAGTAAGTATTTTAATTTGACAGAAGAAGATCTTTCAGAAATGCTTCCTAGTGGAAGACAAACAGTATTTGTCAATCGTATTAGTTGGGCAAGGACGTACTTAAAGAAGACAGGCTTAATTGATAGTCCTGCACGAGCTACTTTTATTATAACTAGTGATGGCTTAAAAGTACTTAAGGATAATCCCAGCGTTATTGATAGCAATTACTTAATGAGATTTGAAAGCTTTAGAGAATTTCTGGGTGGATCTCAAGATATACAAACTAATTGTGATACTTCAAATAATACAAAAGATACACCAGATGATACCTTTGAAGATTCTTTTAGAAAAATCAATAAAAGTTTAGCAGATGATCTTTTGGCAGAGGTTGTAAAGCTTTCACCGACTGCATTCGAGCAAATGGTTATTGATTTACTATCAAAAATGGGGTATGGTGCATTTGAAAATGCTGGAAAGACTACGTCTATCACTGGAGATGAAGGTATTGATGGTATTATTATGGAGGATAAACTTGGATTCAATTTAATTTATATTCAAGCCAAGAAATGGGACTTAAGCAGTACAGTAGGAAGACCTGATGTACAGAGCTTTGTAGGTGCTATTTCAGGTAAGGGTGGTAAGGGGCTATTTGTAACAACTGCGAAATTCTCCAAACAGGCATCTGAGTATGCCAAACATCAGCACATTATTTTAATTGATGGTGAAAAATTAGCGAAGTTGATGATTGAACATAACTTTGGTGTTACAGTTAAAAAAGTTTTTGAAGTTAAAGCAATTGATACCGATGTGTTTAATGACTATCTAGAGTAATAAGTTTTGTGCGGGTATGATTACAGGTTGCAATGCATTAGAAACGGTAGTACTGTTTTCTCGCAAAAAGAGCAGATATACATATTAAAGCAAATGTGGAGTTTGGTGATTATGAAGGAAAGACTACAATGAGTGAGAAATCTGAAAACACCAAATAAATATTTAATATCTGAAAAAATGAAGGTAATTAAAGATGTATTGAATTAACTTTTAGAAATATAAGCAATAGTACAAAATTTACATTGTTTATCTTAAAGAGTTATAGCTTTTGTATTTTTTAAATTTAGGGTAGATGTTATTTGTAAATTAGAGAAATGGAGAAAAAATAAGTTTGCGTTATAGCAATAAAGAAAGATGAATGGGAAATAATTAGCTAGGAGGAACATGTAAATGAAAAAGAAGAAAGTACCAAAAACTCTAAAGTGGAAGTATAACACAATTAAAATATTTTGTTCAACTATTATTTTTTTGATTTTTCTTTGTCTAATAGGTGCATGGCATTTACATAATAATGAAAATGAATTCGGCTATTCGACATTACTTAATGTATTTGGAGGATTATTTACGGGATTAATACTATTATCATATCAGTATTTAAGTAACAAGCATTTGATAGAAGCTAATATAGTTATTGAAGAATTAAAGCAGTTAAATGAAATTTCAATGCACCAAGCAAATGAGCTTGATTTTTGTACAGATAAAAACTTTCCATCTGAAGAACAAATGGAAGATTACGGAATAGAGATTGACACAATTTTAGCAGATAATGAGGGGGTATCATGTGCGTTAAATATCTATAATAATGAGATTAGAAAAGTAGAAAAACAATTTAATGAAATTAAATATTTTTTAAACAATATACTAAGCATGAGTTTTAATATTTCTTCATATGAAGAAATATTAAAACAAACAAAATGTTTTTTTTCTAATTACTCAAGAGAAGTTGAATATGCTATACCACCGTATTTATTACGTAAGCACGTTATACTTGATGAGTTTGAAATTGAAGATGACCTTATTGAAATATTTAAAACTGAGGAAGAAAAGAATAATTATTTAAAAAATAATCCTGACATTTTAAATAATAGTTTATACTACATAGATCCTCCTGGAAATCTATATGAGATAGAAGTTGTATATAAGGATAATGTAGAAGTACTAATAGAAGATATTTATAAAGAGTGGATAAAGAAAATGAAGGATTTAGAAAATGCGACAAAGGACTTTAATCAATTATTTAGGGAAAATAAAGAAAAAGTATTAAGTATTCATAATAGAAACTCGAATATTATACACTAACAGTATAAATTTGTTTTATACCATTTCAAATGATTTATGCGTACTCTAGAATTAGCGAGATTACATATAATATTTTGCGTAATATATTTTCAAATTGGAATACTGTAGAGACGGTTGTTCAACTTACAAGGACCCAAGAGACGAAGTAAGTTGATTACAAATGTCCACGGAAGGATTGCCCAAGAAGACAAGGGAAGCACAGGCTGATTGGTTGAAATCTACTGCTGAGACGGTGGTTAAGATAGTAAAGAAATAGGCATTGAAAACTTAGTGAAGTGATGGCTGAACTTGGTGTGAAAGCCCATCTTACGGAGGGTAACGGAGTAATGTGTTTCTTATAAAAGTTAGGTTTTGAAGAATTTTTATAAAGTTCCATAGTGTGTTTTGTATTCCCTCAAACTTAGAGTTTGGGGGAATTTTTGCTTGAAGGAGTTGTACAAATACTTTATGAAATTTACTACTACCCCCTATTTTTTAGATAAACTTTATAAATTCTTTATAATTGGATGTTAGATTATATCTAGTAGCTACTAATAATTACTTGATAAGGAGAAATTAAAATGACGTTACAAACAAGTAAAAAAGGATTTACAGGGTTTCAAATTAAATTATTAGCTCTTATATTTATGTTATTTGACCATATCCATTATTTTTTTGAATTTACAGGTAAGGTGCCTGTTGTATTTTCTTGGATTGGGAGATTAGCTGGTGGATTATTTTTATTTATGATGATAGAAGGATATACACATACTTCTAATAGAAAAAAATATTTTTTAAAGATTTATTCAATATCAATTGCAATGGGAGTTGTAAGATTCTTATTGGAAACTATTCCACAACTTCAAAGAGGAGATGGTTTTTATGCTATGAATGGAATACTATCTACCTTTGTTATACTTATGGTTATGTTTAGGGGAATTGACTATCTCAGGGAAAAGAAAATATTTAAAGGAATACTATTTTTAATAGGACCTTTTATTGCACCATATATTATTGGAGTATTTTTATCTCCTTTTTTAACAGATTCTCTAAGAAGTTATGCAAATATTTTATTTTATACAGTTTTACCAGCGCCTTCTATAGTTGAAGGAGGTATTTATATTATTATATCTGGACTTATACTATATATTTTTTACAAAAATAGAAAAGTACAGATAACAGCTTTTGGACTATTCCAGTTTTTATGGATGACTATATTACCAATTTTATTTATAAGACCTATTAGTTTAAAACTTATGTTTACAAACTACTACGAATGGATGGGCGTTTTTGCTGTAATTTTTATGTTTTTATATAATGGAGAAAAGGGTAAACCTATGAAGAAGCTATTTTATATATTTTATCCAGCTCATATTTATATATTATATGGATTATCTATTTTACTTTATAACTTAAGATATTGATTAGAAGGATCACTATGGAAATATAATGTGAAAACTTAATATATACTTGGGAAATAGATTTTCCATAAAAATAGCTTAAATCCTTAGAAATTAAGTATTAATAATGAAGAATGAAGAATTCAGGAAAAAATTCACTAAAGGTGAATTTCTTAAAATAAAATTTATTTTAAAAAACTCCAAAGGCTTTAGTAGTGGAGTTTTAACCATAATTCTTTATCTTTCATCATTAATTCTTCATTCAAGAAAATATTTTTTATAAACCACCAAAAATATAGCTTAAAATACTAGAGTGTCTAAGAATAAAAGCAATTACAATGGCCAAGGGTAAAATCTTAAGACACTGTTTTTTGTTAATGGGCAAAATAAAGTATAGTAAAATTGCTGCAATAAGATTAAAACCAGATGAGATATCAAATAAGTAAAAAAAGCTATATCCTTTAGACATAAGTAGCCCAATAGGAAGAGCAGCACATAATGCAGCTATCCAGCCATTCCCTCGGCCATACCATGTTACATATGCTCCAAAAGGTGATAATAAGGCTATTAGTCCCCAGTAAATAAAATAGTAGCTTGGAAAAAATCCAAATAATTTCATTGAATAAATATAATAACTTAATATCATTCCAAAGAAGAACATCAAAACATTTAGTGCTGCTGATATGGGTGTTTTGCTCCAAGAAGAAATTATTGTAGCAATAAGAACCCATATTTCAATTTGTGAGAAAATATTTGCAATAACATTTATAGTACTTCCAATGACACCGTTTGATGGTACAGTATCTATATATTTTGCTGCAATTCCTGAAACTATACCAATAACAAAAAATAAAATAACATTTATACCCACCTGTTTTTTGCTTAAAATATTTTTTTTATAAGGTCGAATCTCATTTACATTCATTTTATTACCTCAACTATTTATTATTTTTTACAATGTTTAAACCCACAAACCCATCCTATAGGACAAATAATAATTACATCATATAGTTCTTTTTCATTCCTTGTATTATAGGCAGATACTAAAAAGGCAAAGTTCTATTACATAATAATTATAGCATTAAAAAAATTTATGATGAAATCAAAAATATAAAGGCATATCTATTTCCATCTTTGGGGCATATGGTTTTGAACCGAGCCAATATGGTAAACCCTGCAGGGCGATAATAGTTTCAACGGAAACTTTGCACTATAAAGTCTTAGGGAAATCGAGCCAGATTTGGTGTCAACCGATATTGCTTTAGCAATTATCGGCTATCCAAAAGAAGTTTGGATAGTACCTAAGAACCTTACGGTTTTAGTCGTGAGAGGTTCAAGTCCTATAAGTTCACATATTACTAGTGGAACTTTAGTTTTTGTAATGGTAAAATTGATACAAAATATTAAGAATTATTTTTATTTCAGGAGAAATCAAAATGTTTAATAAGCTATATAATATAGGCGAATTTGCCGCCATTAATAAAATTACTTCTAGAATGCTTCGGCATTATGATAAGATTGGGCTTTTGAAGCCTGCCATAATTGGAGAAAACGGTTATCGTATCTACTCTTCGGAACAAATTGCTACTGTCGGATTGATAAAAAAATACCGTGACTGTGAATTCTCTTTGAAAGAAATTGAAGTTCTGCTAAAAGCAGACGAGCAAGAAGTCAAACGGTTTATACAGGGCAAAATACAGGAGTTTTATAAACAAGAGTCATCAGGTCAAATCGTTTTGGAACGACTTCGCAAACTTTCCGGTAAAGAGAGTATGTCCTTTGAAAATCACTATGAGATTTCTTTTTCACAACAAAATGAGAGAATACTCTTCTGTCTTGAGAAGCTCTATCCAGAGGATTATATCGATCAGGCATTTAATAAGCTGTATGATGCACTGGATTATCTATCTGTTGTTCATAGTGGTCTACCAATGCTGCTTTCGAATTTGCAAGAAAATGACGCCTATCGTGTAGCTGTACCGGTAAAGGAGCCGCTCAGCCATACAAGCTTCCAATGTATCGTCTTACAGGCAGGCTGGTATCTATCAACATTTCACTATGGCGATTATTATAATATTGGCGAAGCTTATGACAGTCTGCTGCTTTATGCACAGAAGCAAAAACTGCAATTAATTGAACCTTTTATAGAACGCTATTTTGTTGACATTATAAATACATCAGATTCAGCGAAATATATTACTGAAATCTCTATTAAAATTGCACCTTGACATTAGCACAGTGTAAAGGTGTATTTTTTTATTATAGCAGAGAAAAGAGAAGTTTAAGCGACATTTAAAAGTTGAGACATATAAATGAAACAATCTGCTATAAAAATTAATAAAGAGGTGAGTAATATGAGCATCTACTATTTTCCAGCAGAGGGAAAAGAACATGAGGGCACATGGCTTAGCTGGCCACATCATTATACCTATGGCAGAGAGCATTGTGATAATGTGGAAGGTATTTGGATTGAAATGGTACATGCCCTGCATACTGGTGAAAAGGTTCATATCATTGCTTACAATGAAACAGAAAAGCAGCGAATTACGAATTTGTTGATTGATGAAGGGATTAATATGACAATGATTGACTTTGTCATCGCTAGGTCGGATGATTTTTGGTCCCGAGATACCGGACCTATGTTTGTATATGATGAGAATGATGTCCTTACTATCATCGACTTTGCCTTTGATGGTTGGGGTAAAAAGACACCTTACGAATATGATGACAAGATTCCAGTGGCTGTTGCAAAAGCAAAGGGCTATCCCATTGTAACAGTTCCCGATTTTGTATTGGAAGGTGGTGCTGTAGAGTTGGACGGAGCTGGTACACTAATGACCTGCAAAAGCTCAGTAGTAAGCAAAAACAGGAATCCCGAGATGACAGTTGAACAAGCAGAAGAATATCTCAGAAAATATCTTGGTGCTACAAATTTTATATGGCTAGAAGGGGTTACCGATAAAGATATTACTGATGCACACATTGATGGTACAGCTCGGTTTTATGATGGCAAAACTCTGCTTACCGTTTCCAAGGAGGCGTTCTTCGACCTTTATGAAGATATCTTAGAAAGCGACTATGAAAAACTAATCTCTGCAAAAAATGTTAAAGGAGAACCATATAAAATTGTTGAACTGCCTCTGACCTCAAAAAACGTGGAGGGACTGGAATACAAAGGTTCCTATCTAAATTATTATATTGGTAATGAAGTAATTTTATTGCCTGTTTACAATGATGTCAATGATGAGGTGGCAATCGGAATCTTGTCCAAATTGTATGAGGACAGAGAAATTATACCTATTGATGTTACTAACTTGTATCAGCATGGGGGAATGCTGCACTGTGTTACTCAGCAACAGCCTTTAGGTAAAATAAATAAAGTATAACTTGGAGATTTGTTGTCTTTAAAAACTTATTAAGTTATTTTTACTGTTGAATTTATAAAAGTAATACATGAGCTTTCAACTGATATTTTAAATAAGAATATTAGTGTCAGAAACAAAGCTTTCGGAGTATTGAGGGAATTTATAATGCAATAAAATATAACAGGAGAAAAAGGAATGGTTTTCCAATGTTCCAGCAGGTTGTTTCTTTACCATTATTTAATTTTCCTTGAATTATGCTGAGTATATACTAATTTTCGTGGAGGTATAAAATGAACACAATTTGGAATTCATTAAAAAATTTATTTAAAGGCAAAGAGCAAAATTTATCTAAAAAAATACCAATTTTTTTGATGATTATAGTTTTTGTGGTTGGTACTTCGGTAGGTCTTCTACAAATGAAGCCACCAGCAGTACCATCGGAATCGGATACGGATTATCCAGCTTATAAACGGATGCTTGACAATCTGAAAGACATGACAGTAGTGCCGCACCCATCTGGTTCAAAAGAGCTTGAATCAGTACGCGCACATATTTTGGCACAAATCCGTGAAATGGGATTGGAACCTATTGTTGAAACTGAGGTTTACACAATTGAGGATATTAAATCTGGGCTGGGTGCTGAGCCAAGCGAAGAAAATGAAATGGAAGATCAGATTCGAAATGAAGCCCATTTTAATAAAAATGATGAATTAATATTAAAAAATATTTTAGTTAAATTGGATGCACCAAATACTGACCGTGCTGTATTGATGATGGCTCACTACGATACTGAAAAGGGTACGCCTGGTGCAGGTGATGATATGATTTCTGTATGCGCCTTGCTTGAAGCTATGCGTGAACAATCAAAAAATACTAACTTGAAAAATGATATCTATTTTTTATTTTGTGATGGCGAAGAGTTAGGGGCATTTGGTTCAAAAGCCTTTGTTAAATCTCATCCAAAATTGAAAGAGTCTATTGATCTTGTAATTAACGTAGAGGGTCGTGGTAATCGTGGAGGAGTGATTATGTTTGAATCTTCTGCTTATAATTATGATCTCATGCGTTATTTTAAATTGGCAAGTTCCCGTCCTTTGGCTTTTTCGTTTACATCTTCTTTGTATCGTAAAATGCCAAATACTACTGATATGACTAGTTTTTTAGATGCAGGGTATTCTGGACTTAATTTTACAGTGGCAGAAGGCGTTGAGAATTATGGAGCAATGTCAGACAATTATGAGAACTTCAATCCTAGAACAGCATATAATTATCTGAGAACTGTTCGGGAAATGGCTGATTATAGTGCAAAAGAGCAATTTCAGGGCAACAGTTCAAAACAAGATGGTGTTTATTTTCCATTTTTGCCTGGTCATTTAGTATTAATGAGCAATACTGTGGCATATATCCTTTCAGGATTTGTTGTTTTGGCTGCTTTATTATGGCTTATTTTACAGATCAGGCATGGCAGGGTCCGAATCAGCGGGATAGCCATTAGTACGGGCCGACTGATTGAAATAATGGCCGTTATGACGTTACTGAGTTGGTGTATTGTAACATTGACAACGCAGATAATGCATTTAAGCGAATCAAGTAATACTGAAACGCTTTTCCTTTGTCAAACACTGGTGCTTACCGTTGGCACCCTGACAATATCTTTCTTCCGTATGAGAAAACAATCACTTACCGAAGCTCTTGCAGGTTTGCTACCGCTTCTACTGCTGCTGATCATCGGAACCACTGTTTTCTTTATTTCGATTAGTTATCTGTTCACGTTATCAACGTTGGGACTTCTACTTGTGGCAATTTTAGAGAAGTATAATATAGGCAGATTGATAGCGACAACTATACTTGGTGTTGGGATATTACTTTTGTATGTACCAGTGTGCTGGTTGATATATGTGGCATTTATGTTGCCTATAACTCCTGTGGTTATCGCCTTGAGTGTACTGCCAGTTTCCATTATTGCAGCATTTTTTGCAACGAAATATGTTACTTCAAGGTAAAACAAAATTACGGGAAGTGCAGATGAAAGTAGAAGAAATTTATTGTTAACATCAGCAGGTCTTCTCCCTTCCACCTTAAACTATTTATCTTACAAGGAGGTAAAAATGAAAAAATATTCTAAAGTATTAATTATTGTAGCTGGATTAGCATTGATGGGTGCTACATTATCAGCTTGTGGAAATTCAAATATAGAAGCTAATCAAGCTGAAGAGAAAAACGAAAATCAAATTAGTATAAACAAAGATTTAATGGATAAGTACATCAACGATGCGTATAAGAGAGGAATATTTAATGGAACTGTGCTTTTAGCAAAAGGAGATCAAATTATATATGAAAATGCGATAGGCTTCGCAAATCAAAAAAATAAAAAAAATCTCAATATAGATACTGTTTTTGAACTAGCTTCGGTAAGTAAACAATTTACTGCTTCATCGATTATGATTTTACGTGATCAGGGGAAATTATCCCTATCTGATAAATTAGAAAAATACTTTCCTGAAATACCGTATAAAGGGATAACGGTAAAAAATCTTTTAAACCATACAAGTGGACTTCCAGATTATATGGATTGGGTTAAACAAAATGGTAGAGAAAATAATACCATCCCTGACAATGAAATCATGGAAAAGTTTATTGTAGAATCAAAACTTCCTGTACACTTTGAACCAAATGAAGGTTGGGATTATTCTAATACAGGATATTCACTGCTTGCCCTTATTGTTGAAAAGGCATCTGGTTTATCTTACGAAGAGTTTCTTAAAAAAGAAATTTTTGAGCCAGCTGGGATGAAAGATTCTCAAGTGTACCATAGAAGGCTAAATGGAGAAAAAATTGATAATTATGCGTATGGCTATGTCTATGAAAATGGTAAGTATATTTTGCCAGATGATTCTGAAGGATACAGTGAAGTCATACCTTTAGACGGTATAGAAGGAGATGGAGTAGTTAATTCAACAGTACATGATATGCTTAAATGGAGCTTAGCTTTAAAAGAAGGTAAAATATTATCTCATAAAACTCAAGAAGAAATGTATACACCTACAGCGTATGATAATGGGAAAATAGAATATTATGGCTATGGATGGTCAATTAGAAATGATGAGAAAATGGGACGAATAATATTACATTCCGGAGGGTGGCCAGGCTATTCAACAGACTTTGTTCGTTATATAGATAAAGATTTAACGTTTATATTCTTATCTAATATTGAGACACCTAATAAATGGGGAAGTGCAACGTTCATGTATGGATTAAATAGCATCATTAGAGGTGAAGAACCAAGCCCAATAAGAGATTTCAAAGAATTATTAGATAAAAATCCAAACACTTCGCAATATCCATCATTTTGTGGTAAGTATGAAAAGAATGTTGAAGTATTTATGAAAGAGAATAAGTTATTTGCTAATTTACCAGAATTAGATCAAGCTGTTGAACTTCTACCTACAGTGGATGGATATTTTATTACGGACGTAGGATACAGTGTTACATTTGAGAATAAAAAAATTGTGATTGATCCAAAAAGTTTATATTCAAGTGTTTTAAATAAAGAAGTTTAAGACATGGATATATTTTATAGGATTCCTTAATGAAAGTTTAACTTATGCATGATTTTAATTTCTACAACAAAAATTCCTATTTATGGATTAAAAATTAAGAATTAAGGATGAATAATTATGGTTAAAACTACACAGCCAAAGCCTTTGGAGTTTTCTTAAAATAAATTTTATTTTAAGAAATTTACCTTTAGTGAATTTTTTTCTGAATTCTTCATTCTCCATTATTAATCCTTAATTTCTAAGGGATTAAGCTATTTTTATAGAAAACTTATTTTCCAGAGTATATATTAAGTTTTCACATTGTATCCCTATGGCTTAAGGCAACTGGAATCTATAGGATTTGTAGCGTTTATAATTTATTTAGACTTAAGGCATCTTCAAAAAAATAATAGATTAGTATGGTTGGCCTATTTAAATATAAGAATCTTATGGGTGAGGTTACCAAATAATTAAGTGAACGATAAAAAGGTATAGTGGCTTTATGCTGCTACACCTTTTTTGTCCATTAAAATACAAAGATAATTGATGCATAGGTGGAGTATTTCTAGAATATCGGACGAATCAGTATCCGATTATGTTGCCAATCATTCTCGAAATTTCGGGACTTTACCAAGGATTCTTGACTATTATGCCAGAAAAATATTAGAAATTAGCCAGCATCAAATTTAATCATTTATATATAAATAAAGAAAATTGTGAGCTTTTTAAAGACAGTATAAAAATTGAATTGACATCTATGGAGTATAAGCTGCTGCTTTATTTTGTAGAAAATCCAAACCACATGGTTACAGAACAGCAGATATATGAGGCTGTATGATCAACAAAGTATCTTTGAGAAATATCATTATAGTTTATATAAGTAAAGTTAGAGGTAAAATCGAAAAGAATTCGAAAAGCACGATAAATCGAAAAACAATAAAGGGATTGGGATATAGAACGATATATCAGCAGTATATTATGAGAAACAGATTTGTATAGAACAGGAAGGTGTGGACTACTTTGGAATTGAAATAGATCAGACAGCACCTGCTTTAGTGCTAAAGTCAGAAAAAGGATAATTTGCGATGATTGTTTCTAGGAGTCGCCGGCGTATAAACTTAGAAGAAGTGTCGGGAATTATAGGATTGGTGTTAGTGTAATATTGTAGACACAGAAAGCCGAATATTTTAAAATAAAGAAAAAGAAGAAAATGTTTATAATAGCAAGAGATCAAAAGCATTATACAAAAGAATTTAAAGATACAATAGTAGAGCAAGAAAAAGTTTTAAAAAGGAACTTTGGAGCAGCTACTATTAACGAAACTAGAGATATAGAATCTACAGATCTAAATATAAATGACAATTTAATAGTGTATATAAGTAATGGAGGAGAAACAAGTCCAGATGGAGGAGGGTCTCCTTCTTATTTTGTTTAAAGAAGAAAGTTGATGATAAATTTTGTGACTATAAAAATTTGCATATAATGAATCTGACTATGTAGAGTTGAAGTGTGATATAAAAAGCTACAAACTGATACAATACTCAAGTAGCATGAAAAGTGCTTTGTTATAATTCTTTTATGAAGTAATGACTCTAACACAACTTCATAGCGTAATATAAAAATAGAGCTTGGATATATTAGTAGAAACTCATAGTCAGCGGAGTGTTATATAGTATTATAGCTTTAAAATTAAATTTAGACATGTAGCAGTGAGAACAGTGAAACAAGTTTCGATTTGACAGTAATAAGATTGTTAAAACTAAGTGAAATTAGATAGGAAGGTATAGACTTTATGACGATAAAGCCCTTAAAACCTTGTAGTAGGCTTAAGTAAAGATCCTTCTTCAAAAGAGCTTCAATAAATTGTTTGTGAGCTAGTAAATTTACATATGTAATATATTTAATCATAGCTTTAAGTTATGATATCGGATAATGTATTATTTCTAAATATAGGATACTATACTTACAAAACAGTAAGATTAATTTAAATATAGTAATATTACCGTCATGGTTTTAAAGAAGTCAGTATAATAAAATAAATACATAGAAAACAATAAAATTAAGGGAGAAGATATTAATGAAAAAAATAAGCAAATGGATTTTAGGTGGGGTTATCGCCGTTGGAATTTTTACGGCAGCATCACAGGGATTACAGTATGTTTTAAAAGGGCCTAAAAAGCCTTTTAATGCAATTTTAGTTAGTGGGAAAAGTGAAGATGTTAAGGAAGCAAAGGAAATTTATAAGGATAATACTAACTATACAAAGGATTATACATATAAGATAGTAACTGAGGATAAAACTGTTGTTGAGGATGGAAAGGAGATTAAGAATACTCAAACTTATATAGTAATAACTAAAGATACAGTAAAAACTATGATAAAGGACCAAATATTTCGTGAGAAGATTGATGAAACGTCAAATTTAGATACGCAGTTGCTTAAAGAGATGCCTAATATTGATGGAAATGAAACCTTGATTTTAGGAAGTGATTACTTTAAAGATATATCAAAATTAAATCTTCAAGGGAAAGAATTATCTATGAAATATGGTAATTATTCATGGATGGGATACCTTCCACCAGAAGGAACAATAATTATAGCTGATGATAAAACCTACGACGCTTTAAAAGGTTCTGAGCTTGACATGACTCTTATAAGATTTGAAAAAGGAACTCTTGATTTAAGAGAGGCATCTGACATGGCAAAAGTTAAAAATACATTATCAAGTGTAGCAGATAACATAGAAATAAACTATTCAATTATAGAGGAGTAGAAAGGAAATTATGGAAATTTTAAAAATAGAAAATTTAACAAAGACTTATGGAGAAGGAAATAATAAAGTTGAAGCATTAAATGATATAAATCTTTCTATAAATAAGGGTGAATTCGTTGCTATTATAGGACCATCAGGGTCAGGAAAGAGTACTCTTCTGCATCTCTTAGGAGGATTGGATAGACCGACTTCAGGTAAGGTTATAATTGATGAAAAGAGCATTTATGATTTTAAGGATGAAGAGTTATCTATATTTAGAAGAAGAAAAATAGGCTTTATATTTCAATTTTTTAATCTGATTCCAGTTCTTGATGTGGAGGAGAATATTGAGTTGCCAGTTATATTAGATAATGAAAATGTAGATAAAGATTATTTAGATGAAATTATAACAATACTTAATCTGCAGGATAGAAGAACACATATTCCGTCAGAATTGTCAGGAGGACAGCAACAGAGGGTATCAATAGGACGTGCTCTTATTAATAAGCCAAGTATTATATTGGCAGATGAGCCTACAGGAAATCTAGATTCAAAAAATACCAGGGAGGTTATTGAGCTACTTAAGTTTACAGCTCGTGAGTTTAATCAGACTCTTATACTGATAACTCATGATTCTAACATTGCTTCTATAGCTGACCGTGTAATTACCATAGCAGATGGGAAGATAATAGAAGATAGTTATTTTAATAATCAGGAAAAGTAAGGAGGGAGCCTTTTGATAGATAATTACAAGGCTTTGAGCAGAAGATATTTAAAGCAGAATAAAAAGCGTACTCTCTTGACACTTATAGGAATTATTTTATCACTTTCCTTAGTAGCAACTATTGGATTATTTGTCAAGAGTGCTGAAAAATCCCAAATTGAAAATGCTAAGCATACGGAGGGATTTTCATTTCACTTGGGATATAAAACCTATACAGAGGATATATTATCAAAGGTAGCAAATAATCCTAATGTACAGCGTTACGGTATCATGGAGCGTGGCGATACAGTCACTTATAATGACATTTACATTGATAGATATTATATGGATAAAGGAGCTACTGAATTACTTAATTATAGTGTTAAAGAAGGTAGAATGCCTCAAAATGATAGTGAAATTTCTATAGATCAGTGGTCAAAGAACTACATTAAAGAAAATCTGAACCTTGGAGATAAAATTGTTATTAAAGGAAAAACATACACTGTAGTAGGATTTTTGAAAAATGATGAATATTTCCAGCGTACAAAAAGCTGTAGAGCAATTGTTTTTAGTAATGCTCCTAAAAATGGGCAATTAATGGTGGAAATAAGCCCTAAGGCTGATTTTAGTGAAACTTTAAAAAATATTTCTAATTTGACTACAAATGATAATTTAATACTAAATCAGTCACTTATTAGATTAAATGAAATGAACTCAAACAAAACGTTAATTATAATTGCTTGTATTGCCATTGTTATAGTAGTCAGTGCGACAATTATTGTTATACATAATTCATTTCAAATTAATGTAGCAGAAAGATTGAAACAGTTCGGCCTCCTTAGAAGTATTGGCGCTACTAAAAAACAGATTAAAAAGATAGTTTTTAGAGAGGCAACTATTTTCCTTATTATTGCTATACCTATAGGTATTTCTATAAGCATTGGTGCTATATATGGTTTAAATTTTATTTTTAAACTAATCTTAAAAGGGGATGCTTATTTTTCACTAGTAAGCATTGACGTTGGTATTTTAATTATTAGTATTATAATAACTATTTTAGCAGTGTATATTTCAAGCTTAATCCCTGCAAATTTTGTAGGAAGTATTTCTCCTTTAGCTGCAATAAGTAGTCGTGTTATAATAAAGAAAGAGGCTATTAAAAGAAGAAAGTATCCATTGCTTAAAAAAATCTTTAATTATAAGGTTGTAATGGCGGTGAAGAATATAAGACGTAATCCAAGCAGATGCAGGACTATGATTTTATCAATTATTGTAAGTTCAGCTTTATTTATTACCTTCACTTCTTCCATGAATGAGATATTCACCATAAAAAATCCTAATGGGGCTTATGAAACCATTGATTTAGAGGTTAATAGGTCATCCGATAATGATGATTCAGTAGGTAATAATAATCAGATAGTTGATGATTTAGCATCGCAGCTAAGCACTTTAAACAATGTAAATAAGGTCTATATACAGTATACTGATGTATTTGGTATGGCAGAGGTACCATTAAATAAAAGGATTAAGGAAGCAGGAGGTATTTTACAAAAACAAAAGTTTGAAGATGGTTACAAAGAAGTTATTGTGACCAAAATTAAGAATTATGATAAAGCAGCCTTAGAGGACTTTAGTAAGTACCTGTTAAGCGGAAATATAGATGTCAATAGGATGAACTCTGAAAATGGAGTGATCCTAGTAGATAACGGAAAAGTACGAGACTATAACACCGGTAAGCTTTATATTGGTAAGCTTACTGACTATAAGGTAAATGATGAAATTACTGTACTTAAGGATAGCAAAGAAACTAAAGTTAAAATAATGGCAATTATTAAGGAAGATATCTTTGAGAGAGAGGATTCAACTAATGTTTTGACACTTATTACTGGAGACCAGGTTCTTAAAAATATTACAGGAGAGGCACCGAAGATTAGAAACTTGAGTATTGCTTTAAAGGATAAGGCATTAAATTTAAAGACAGCTGAAGAGGTAAATAATATTCTAAAGGACTATCCTTCCTATACCGTTATTAACTATGCAGATATAAATAAAAGCCAAAAAGATTCAATGCTTATGATTAAGGTGCTTATATATGGTTTTATAGCTGTAATTACATTAATCAGCAGCATAAATATTATAAATACAATTACCATGAATATAACCTTAAGGCGAAAAGAAAGTGCTATGTTAAAGTCAATTGGAATGTCACAGAAGGATTTGAAAAAAATTATAAGGTATGAAGGTATTTTTTACGGAATAATTGGAAGTACCCTGGGTGCTATAGTTGGATGTTTTTTATCCTACAGTATATTTAATGTTTTATCAGATGTTGTTATAGTGCAGTGGAAGCTTCCTTTAGGGTTAATTGCAATTACAATTTTAGTAGCGATAGGTATAAGTTATTTATCTACACTTATTCCTATGAAAAAAATTGAGAAAGATAATGTAATTGAAGCTATTAGGGAAGAATAAGAAAATGAGGGTGGATTTTTATGAGTAGAATACTATTTGTAGAAGATGATACAGATTTAGGATATGCCTTAGACTTTTCATTAATTGATGAAGGTTTTGAAGTAGTGCGAGTTGCTACTATACAGGAGGCAAAGAGTAAATTCAATAAAGGTAACTTTGATTTAATAATTCTTGATGTGAATTTACCAGATGGGAGTGGGTATGATTTCTGCAAGTATGTAAGAAAGAAATCCAAGATACCTATCATATTTCTTACTGCACTAGATGATGAAGTAAATATTGTTATGGGCTTACAAATAGGAGGAAACGACTATTTGACTAAGCCTTTTGGCTTTAGAGAACTGATGGCAAGGATTAAGGTGCAGTTGCGTTCTAAATTAGAAGAATTAAAAAAGGAGAAGGTAATAACCGGAGATATAACTGTTAATATTGTCACAACTCAGGCATTTAAAAAGGATGAATTATTAAGTTTAACGGCATTAGAATATAAGCTGTTAATGTTATTTGTGCATAATCCACTAAAAGCAATGAAACGAGATGAGATTTTGATAAGTATTACTAAGGATGAAGAAGTCTTCTTTGATGACAATACCTTGTCTGTGTATATAAAACGTCTTAGGGAGAAAATCGAAGATGATCCTAAAAACCCAAAATATATTGTGACTCAGCGTGGAATAGGCTATAGATGGAATGTTGAGGTAAGGAGTGAATAGAAATGAAGAAGATTTTTGTTAATTATGAAGTAAAAAAAAGTACTTTTATTTTAATATCACTTCTTACTGTTTTTATAATTGTTCAATGGATAATGTATGGAGTATATATCAATAATCAAAAACAGGATTATATTGATATAATGGGGAGTGTTATCTATAGAGCCAAAATCACCAATCCAGAATTAGAAAAAGAATTAATTCCATTAATTACCAATAACATTAATACTAAAGACAAAGAGGCTGGCAATGCACTTTTAAAAGAATATGGAATAACAACTACACTTGATAACAGCTTATTTCCAAATTTAAGAAATAACTATGGAATTTTAGCTGCCAGTGTAGTTTTTGCATTACTCATATTAATATTGAATTATATGCAGTTTAACTATTTCTTTAATAAGGTAAGAAAAATAACTTTAGCAGCCAACAAAATATTAGATAATGAGTATAGTATGCTAGTTAATGAAGATGAGGAAGGGGATTTTTCAAAATTAGCTATAGCATTTTCTAATATCCGCAGTATTATAAAAAATAACCTTAGCTCTACTCAAAGAGAAAAGGAGTATCTTGTGGAGCTCTTACAGAATATATCCCATCAGTTAAAGACGCGGCTTGCTACTATGACATTACATAATGATATATTATTATATAGAAAATTAACAGAAGAACAAAGGGTACATTTTTTAGAGAATAACCGAAGTCAGCTTGATAAAATGAATATTATGATAAAAAATATATTAAAGTTAGCAAAATTGGATGCAAGTGCAATAGAATTTTATAAAAAAGATAATGATTTAAATAAAACTATTGAAGAAGTTGTATATGATCTTAGGCGACTGGCTAAGGATGATGATATTGATTTGAATATAAACTGTAATGAACAGATTAATTTATTGCATGATAAATTTTGGATGCAGGAGGCTTTTACTAATATTATAAAAAATTGCATTGACCATACACCACCAAAGGGAACTATTAAAATTAGGTTAAATGATAATCCTGTATATTTTCGAGTTACAATTAAAGATACAGGAGAAGGAATTGCAAGAGAAGACATTCCTAATATTTTCAAAAGATTTTATAAGGCTAAAAATTCAAGCAAAAAAGATTCTGTTGGTATCGGATTAGCAATTTCAAAATCTATCATTGAAGCCCATGATGGATATATTGATGTTAAAAGTAAAAAAGGAGAAGGTACTAGTTTTTTTATAACCTTTATGAAGTATTAAATCCTTTATATATAACTTAAGTTATACGTTATTAGAAAGGTATATTAAAATAAGGATAATTTAGAAATATAATACCAAAAAATATACTAAATTAAGTAAAGCGATTTCTGATAATTATGTCATAAACTATAGGAACATTAAGTTAATTTTAATACATAAATAATTGATTTAGTAGGTCTTTAAACATTTATAATTAGAGTAACAAGACTAGGTTTTATTATCTTCCTAGTTTTGTTGCATTTACTTTTAAAAAATATATATACAATTTTTAAATTTATATTTTAATACATAATAATTTTTATATACTAGAAGATATAGAAGCTTTAAAATTCCAATTCTCAATTTCATGTTTATATTTTTAAATTATTGACTTGTGAAATTCAATAAAAAGTGATAAGTTTAAACCTCAAAGAAAAAATGCAAGAGGAAGACATGGAAGTGATGAATTGTGTTTACATGATAATAACGAGGTTGAAAAATTATGTTCCAATAATAGTGTCACCACATGTTGAGACGATAATAATGATGACGAATTGCAGTCAAAAGAAAAAATAAGACGGATTGACTACAAGATGTAGTGGTCTCAAGACAAAAAAACTAAAAAAGGGTTGAAAAATGCATTTTTTGAGCCTTTTTTAGGGGTTTTTATAGATGACATTTGGTAGTTTTGAAGATCACACTCTAAAAACGTGAATTGCATAAAAGAAAATCCAAAGACATCAAGTTAAAACCTTGGTGTCTCTTTTTATAAAAACGTAAAAATTATACTATCATACATATAATCTCCATTGTTAGATTTTTGGGAACTGGAGCCGCCGGTTATGGGAGTATTCTGTTTTTATACAAGAACAAACAGGTCATACTTAGCTATTCCAAACTTGGGAACGGTCGTATTGCCCCTTAAAAATTTCATATCAGGCAGCTTAAATATATGAGCCGTCCAGACGTGACAAAAAGCAGCAGCGATATTGACGATCACTCCAAGATTTCCTGTGGATGATAGATTATGCCATCGAATGTGAAGAGCGAGAACGACTGATTATAAAACGGTCTGTGGTGAATCATATCACAAAGGACAGCTATAATGCTGCTTCCGCCCAGTTACAGACATCGAAATAGGGCAGTACGCAGAGATACTCAGAGAGGTGAGACTCTTATGGTGTTTGCTTACCACAAACCGTTTATGCTATCGTCCTAATAGCTGTAAGACCTTTGGTGCTTCGGGGAGTAGTGTCAAATAGAAGCACAGTAATTATTTTAGAGTGAAGAACAAACGGATCAAACCCTGTATATCAAGATTATATAGATAGAAATACTCGCTAAATCAAAACTAAAATTCTGAATCATTATCCGTATATTCGCAACAGGTTGGAATTGGTGAGTCTGTATCATAGGCCTGGCAGGCATCATGGTAATAATCGAGCTTTCGGTCAATCAAACGAAGATGTTTTTTTTAATCTTCGATTTGCTTTAAAATATCTTCTTTATGTTTTATTAACATGTCGTTACGGACATGGAGTGTATGATTACCTTCATTCTGCCAGTCTGTGAATTGCTTAATTTTCTTAATAGGCATTCCAGTATTCTTAAGACAGCATATAAGTGAGAGCATTTCCATATCATCCTTTGTAAAAATATGATTGCCTGATGTATCCCTTTTAACATTAGAGAGCAGTCCCTCGCGGTCATAGTATCTTAATGTATATACTGTTAAATTCATTTTTTTAGCGGCTTGTGCTATGGTATAGTTCACGTTTATCACCTCAAATAGTTTTTTATATATTATATAACTTACACTTAACTCTAAGTCAAGGATGATTATGAAAGTTGTTAAATGTAAGGTTATACTTGCTGTATCGTAGGGAAAGAAGTATGAATTTATGAATATGAAATTTTTTTTACATATACTATTGACTTACAGTTAAGTGTAGGGTCTATACTTGCCGTATAGCAGAGAAAGGGGTGTGAATTTATGAAAGTGATAGCTATTAATGGTAGTCCCCGTAAAAACGGTAATACAAGTCAGGCACTCAAGGTTATGGCAGATGAGTTGGAGCAGCAGGGTATAGAAGTTGAAATCATTCAAATTGGCCAGCTAAATATTCATGGGTGCATTGGCTGTGGATACTGTTGGACTTCCGAGGAAAATCACTGTGTTTTTAAGGATGACATTGTCAATGAGGTTGCAAAAAAAATGCGTGAAGCAGACGGCTTTATTCTTGCATCCCCTACCTATTATGCAGCAATAGCAGGAACAATGAAGGCTTTTCTGGATAGAGTATTCTACACGAGTTCAGATTATTTCAAATATAAAGTTGCAACTTCCATTTCAGTTGTAAGACGTGCCGGTGGTGTAGATGTAGTACACCAGCTAAATAACTATCTTAACTTAGCCCAGACAGTTATGCCGCCATCTCAATACTGGACAGTAGCATATGGTTTGGAAAAAGGAGAAGTTCATCAGGACGAAGAAGGTATTCAGACCCTTCGTAAAAATGCCAGATCAATGGCCTGGCTCCTTAAGATAATTGACGCTGAAAAAGAAAAAATACCTGTTCCTGTAGAGGAAGACCATGTTATGACAAATTTTATACGATAATAAATCAGAAAGGAAAATAATTATGAAAGAAAATTTTTACACATTAAGCAACAACTATAAGATTCCGAATATAGGATTCGGTACATTCCGCACGCCTAGTGGAGAGGAAACAGAGCAGTCTGTACTAAATGCAATCAAGGCAGGATATCGACATATCGACTGCGCTGCTGCTTATGGAAATGAAAAAAGTGTTGGTGAAGCCATACGTAAATCCGGTGTGGCACGTGAAGAGTTATTTGTAACAAGTAAGCTGTGGAATGATGACAAAAGATATGAAAAGACATTAGCTGCTTTTAACCGAACTTTAGAGGATTTACAGCTTGATTATCTGGATTTATATCTTATCCACTGGCCTATTGCAAAAGCATCCAAGAATAACTGGCAGGAAGCAAACAGCGAGAGCTGGAGAGCATTCGAGGAACTTTATAACCAGGGTAAAATCAAAGCAATTGGAGTTAGTAATTTTCTTCCACACCATTTAGAACCATTGTTTGCAACTGCTAAGATTCAACCGATGGTGAATCAAATTGAATTCCATCCTGGCATGTTGCAGGAGGAAACTGTAGCGTTTTGTAAGCAGCACAATATTTTGGTGGAGGCATGGGCTCCATTTTCAAACGGACAGATTTTGAAGCATCCAGTATTAAAGGAAATTGCGGATCAATACAAAAAATCCGTAGCTCAGCTTAGTCTGCGCTGGATTATTCAAAAGGGAATTGTTCCATTGCCAAAGTCTGTTACACCAGAGAGAATTAAAAATAATCTTGATGTATTTGACTTTGAAATTAGTGTACAAGATGTTGAGAAGATTGACAGACTAACCGATTGTGGAAGCTCAGGGCTTCATCCGGATAAAGTAGATTTCTAAGGTTATCTGATATCTATCACTGTTAAGAAAATTATTTCTTATACCGTTGAATAAGTGAATATGAAGAACATGAATAGAGTGCATCTCTTGAACAAGGGATTGCACTCTATTCATGTCAATATGAAATAAAAAAGCTGAAACAGGAAAATAATGAGTATAAAGAAAGATATTTAAAGGATAAGCACTAGTATGGAGAAATTTGATTTATTATTAAATGAAGCAAACGGGTATTTAATTATATCTTAAGCAAATTTAGATTATAGCATTAAACCTACCAAGAAAAGGCTGCGAGGAATTACTGCTTCAAGCTATAGCAAAAATGTCACCATGAAAAATAGTCTACCTTTCCTGTGACCCAGCAACCTTAGCAAGAGATTTAAGAATACTAAATGAGTCGGGGTATAAAAAAACTAGAAGTATGACTAGTAAACATGTTCCGTAAAGTGCGTGCAAATATAGAAAGGAAATAGGATGATTTCAAAGGAATTAAAACGTTTTAAGTAAATATTGAACTGTGTTTTAGGTTCCCTCAGATTTAGGTTTGGGGGAATTTTTGCTTGAGAGGGGAGGCATTTTATAAAGGATAATAGCCAAAAGGTTTATAGATGTGTTTAAAAAGCAAAGCCACTTATTGAGTTTGAGGTAGCTATTTATTTTAAACTGGTAGAGAAGATAGTGGGAATTAAGAGAGAATTAATCAAAGTGTGTTTACTAGATAGCACTGAGTTAGAAATAGAAAATGAATAGGTAGAATAAGAGACCGCTAACCGAAGTGTAAAGTCTTTGGTTGGTGGTCCATATATTTATCTATTTCTTATAATTTGTTTAGGTGATAATTAGAAACAATGTGCAATGATTCTTTAAAGCTAGTTGTATTCATATTGCATAGCAGCTGTTGCATATGAGCCCAAGCATACTGCAGTTTGGCTTCATTAGTTGATAAGCTAATTTCACCTGCCCATATACGGTCATGAATATCTCTAAAATCTAGTTTTTCCATATTTGGGTCAATAGGTTTGCCTGCGGATCCTAATAACATAAAAACAGTGAAGTAGAACATATGTACTATTTGTCTCATAAGAAAAAATCTGGCTATTGCATATTCATCTATTTCTTTTTCAAAATACCTTTGAAGATAATCTGATTCATCATTATCATTTCTTACTACAAAATTTGCAACAATAGCTAAATCTGCATAGCGGTCATTTAAAAAAGAAGCTTCCCAATCTACAAGCCAAGTTCTCTCACCGTCAAAAAGAATATTCTCAGGTTTAAGATCATTATGACATGAAACTAAATCTTTATCATCACGAGGGTAAGCATCTGAAACAAGTGAGTATAACGCAAATAACTCTTTTGTGAAACTTTCAGGAAGGATATTCGCAGACTTAAAGTTACGAATAAAATTATCCACAGTATCAAGATAATTAACTAGCTTAGGGAAAGGAGGCAGCGAATGTAATTTGTGTAACATCTCAGCTAGTTTAACCTTTGCTTCATCAATTGGAAGTGGTTGAGCCTCAATAAAATCTGTAATTAATATTCTATCTTCTATACTCATATACCATATGCGTGGAGCAATACCTGCTTTCGCAGCAATTTTCATGCAAGTAAACTGGTGGGTTGGGTCGTTAATAGCATCTGTAGCAGTGATAATACGAAGCAAGTATGGGGTACCTTTAACCACAATACGAAAAACAAATGCAGATGAGAGGCCAGCAGTTAACATTCTTATATCTTCATATTCATTAACTCCAAAAGTTTTTTGTAATGCTTTTTTAACCGGTATTAGTTTTGTTTGTGGAATCATATTATTTCCTCCTTTGATATATATAAATTATTAAAAATTTTATTAGGCTGTGTAATTTATATTTTAGTCGTAAATTGTATTTGATGTAGCTATATAAATATTTCGTGAATCTTCTTTTGTAGCCCAATAAAACCCATCTATACTATTGTGATTTTTTAATTCTTCCAATAGTTTTATTTTAATAAAGTATTGTGATGTTGCTTTGAGTTTATAGTGTGGCTCAAATAACTATAATCTAACAATCAAAGATTATATCTATTATATTTTAACAATGAGGCGAAAAAATAAACAGTCTATATTTGTATATATGGCTATGTTATAATTAAAGTAGGGAAGTAATAGAATTACTCATAATGATAGCTATTTAATGAGTTAAAGTTTAGATAGGTTATCCTAAATAGGACAAAAAAATTTAGAATAATGGTATAGTAAAAATTTATATAACATATATTGAAGCATTTGCTGTGAAAATGGCGGGTGTTTTTATTTTAAAGGAATGTCCATAAATGAAGAAAATGCATATATTTAATTCTTATCTATTTCAAACACGTTGGTAAGCCGTATACATTAGTAGGGCACGCACGATTTGATAAAGGGGAAGCTATAAAAATAATTTTCCTACTTTCTTATTTTGTATAAAAGTACACCCCAAAACACAAAATTATCCCATACTTTCTTATTTAATGGAACATAAAATCCATCTAAGCAGCTCTGCTAGTGCAACCGTATCCATATGAGGTATTACATAAGTTCTATGCTAAATGGCAAAAAAATTTTATGTTATAACTATTTAGCAAAGTCTATTCCCATGGGGTAAACTGCTATTCTTATGCTTTTTCTTCTAAATGCTCACTATAAATCAATTTCTTAATTCAGCTTGAAGTGTTTTTAGCAATTCTTCTTTTCTCCAGTAATTCTAATATCAGGCTGGTACCTTCCCTAACCTAAAGTAAGGCAAGGTGTAGGATACATTCTATAAATCGCACAAAATATCACTCATCATCATTGAACGGCACATTATAATTATATTAATACAGATAAGGAATGTAAGAAACAATATGATATTTAATTGATGATTGGAGTGAGGATTGTAATGAAAAATATCCTTAAGCTTTATCAAGAGCATGATATTATGACAGAAATTAAAACAATGAAACACATGGTTACAGATATACCAAAGGATATCAAAACTATTGTTACCTATGTACAAAATATTCTATTGCATCAGCATTGGAGTGAAGTTTATGGATTGGAACTCAGCGATGAAAGAAAGAAGGAACCATTCATACGGAGCTTTGAAGATAAGCTTATTTTCTTAAATAAGCTAGGTTTCACTCACGTATCCGAGCAAAGAACAAATGAAAATAAAATGATATCCATATGCCGTGACTTTTCCGTAGTTGCTGCAGCACTTTGCCGTGAAGCCGGTATACCTGCCAGAGCAAGATGTGGCTTTGCAAGCTACCTTGAAAAAGACAAGTATATCGACCACTGGGTACTTGAATACTGGAATGAAGAGAAGAAAAAGTGGATAATGGTTGATGCACAACTGGATGTTCTCCAGCAAAGGGTACTTGGACTGCCTTTTGATCCTCTGGATGTAAGTGAGAACTATTTTATAACAGGGGCAAGAGCCTGGTTGTTGTGTAGAGAAGGGAAGCTTAATCCTGAGTTGTTCGGCATTTTCAAATGGTGGGGATATGATTATTTAAGATGTAATTTAATCCTTGATGCTAATTCATTACTAAAGGTGCCCATGCAGCCCTGGGATATGTGGAAAGGGTATAAGAGCCTTCCAATAGAAGAATGGATAGAAAAAGATTATAAGGTTATGGATGAACTATCCATACTTGATTTAAATGGAGATAATAATCTTGAGGCTTTATACGAATATGTTCAAATTAATGATAAAATAAAAGTACCCGAGGATTTAAGTGAAGTTATAAATAGTCTGGAATAAGGTGATGATTGAATATGTCCTATGTATATTCTCTAGAAAAAGCAATAAATTATATAGAGAGTCATTTATATGATGACATTGATTTATCTTCTATCGCAAAGGAAGCGGGCTATTCTCTTTATCATTTCCATCGTATTTTTAAAAGTGCAGTAGGAGATTCACTTAAAGACTATATCAGAAAAAGAAGAATAACGGAAGCGGCAAAGGAATTGGTATATACGGACATGCCTATTGTGGACATAGGTATAAAATATGGCTATGAATCAAGGGAGGCCTTCAGCAGAGCCTTCGAAAAAGTTTATGGAAGAAATCCCTCTGAAGTACGAAACGGCAAATTGCTTTATTTTATAAGGGAACCAATGAATTTTGATTATATGCTGTTTAAGTATAAACTAATGAAAGAAGGATTAACTCCTTTATACAGGAAACTTCCGGAAAGATATGTAGTAGGTAAAAGGACAAAAGTGAAGGCAGATGGGAGCAACCTCCAGGATATACCGCTGCTATGGCATAAGTGGAATAGTGAAAAGGAAGGCGAAAAAATAATAGAGCGGAAGTATATAGATGAATGTATGGGCATTTGCATATTTTCTGATGGAGATGATTTTGAGTATATGATAGGTCATGAAGTTAATTCCACAAATTATGTTCCTGAGAATATGGAGATATATAGACTGGAATCTTCGCTTTATGCAATTTTTAGAACTCTTGGCCCTATAACCGAAAGTGTACAAAAAACCTGGGATTATATATATTCGGTATGGTTAATTGAATCGGAATATGAGCATGCTGGTATTCACGATATTGAATATTACTATTTTAATCAGGGAGAACTCACTGCAGATCTTTATGTGCCAGTAGTCTCTAAAAATATAAAATAATTTATATCCCATATAAAGACAAGGTTTAAGTTTCTTGGTCTTGATATAAAAGTTGAAAGCAAAGAAAAAATGAGGAACTTTTATCTCTATTAAAAAAGAAATAAAAACATTCTATTTAATTGATATTTACCTAAGCAGACAAAGGCAATGCAAGCATCACAGTTTGATTTAGTGTTGGAAAAGAACAAAGACAACTGGAAGATTGCCAAGAAATAGTATTGACAAATTCACTATTCAGTCCTACACTAAAATAGACACTAGTGTCTATTTTAGTGTAGGGGGTGACTTTAATGCCACAGGTAAGTGAGAAATATTTAGAAGCACGAAAAAGTAAGATAGCAAAAGCTGCTGTTAATGTTTTTTCTAAGAAAGGTTATTCTAATGCCACGATGAAAGACATTATGGATGAAGCCAAAATATCGAGGGGTGGTTTATATGCACATTTTGAAAATATTGATTCTGTTTTTGTAGCTGCATTAAAATATGATGATTTTTTAAATATGAAATCAGTTTTAAGCCCTAATCCTAAAGAACTCTTATTACCACAGTTAAAAGATTGGATTCAGAAAACAGTATTGTCAATACAAAATTCAGAAACGAATTTAGTACGTGCAAAATCAGAATTTTTCCTTTCACATGATGTTTCTGAAATTCCATATTTACGAGAAAGGCATGAAAAGCTTGCGAATGCTATTCAGTTGTTCATTAATATGGGAATTGAGGCGGGAGAATTTAGAGATAAAATTGATGTAAATTCCTTTGCTGAATTACTTATCGCAATGATTGATGGAATTATGTTACAACAATATAATCAATTTTGCCCCAGTATTAAACTTTCTAAAATATTTGATTTACTGAATACGATGATTGAGAGTATTTTATCTTAAGGAGGAGCATATAATGTTTGAAAATGAAGTGATAAGATTACGAAAAATTTCTTTAAATGATTATTCTACCTATCATAATTGGCGTAACGACATAGAGGTTATGCAAAGTACTAGTCCACAACTCGATATGTATACTTTGGAAGAAACGGAAGAATACATCTCAGCAATAGCCACTCAATCTAATGCTAAGGGTTATATTATTGAGTATAAAGAAACTAATCAAGCAGTCGGTATCATTTCTTTAATAAATATAGATTATAAGAATCGCTCTGCTGAGTGTATTATTGATATCGGAGTAAAAGAGATGTGGGGAAAAGGAATCGGTACAGCTGCTATTTCTTTAATACTAGAGTTTGCATTTAATGAGTTAAATTTACATCGAATATATTTGCAAGTATTTTCGTTCAATGAAAGAGGCATAAAGCTTTATGAAAAAATGGGTTTTATACATGAAGGGAAATTACGTCAGGCACTCTATCGCAATGGAAGTTGGCATGATATTGTCATTATGAGTATTTTGAAGAACGAATATCCATCTGTGAGCTTATAAATAAGCTCACACAGGAAGTCGTAGGCAAAATTGGCCTTTTAAAAGAGACTGTAGACCATGAAGAAGTTTAGGGAATCAGATATATCTTGATTAGAAAATATTATGGAAACGGATATGCAACTGAAGGAGCAAAAACAATGGTAGGCTATGCGTTTAAATTAAATTTTTTTAGGAGGTGTTTTATGAGACGATATATTCTAACAGGTACACCAGGAAGTGGAAAAACTTCAATTATTAGATTATTAGAAACAATGGGTTATTTGGTAGTAGAAGAAGCCGCAACTGATATAATTGCTTTAGAGCAAGTACAAGGTAATGCTGAGCCATGGAAGGATGCGTCCTTTATTAATAAAATTGTGGAATTGCAAAAACAAAGGCAAGTACAGCTTTCAGCTCTTCCATCTAAAGTTCAAATTTATGACCGCTCAGTTTTTTGCACATATGCTCTAAGTAAATATCTTGGATATCAACCATCTAAAGATATTATGGAAGAAATAAATAGAATTGAGAATGAACAAATCTATCAGAAGACAGTATTCTTTATTGAGAATTTGGGTTTTTGTCAGCCCTCAGAGGCAAGAAAGATTAGCTTTGAGGAAGCTTTATGTTTTGAAGATATTCATGAAAAAACGTATAAGTCCTTTGGATATACGTGTATAAAAATTCCACCCGGAAGTGTAATTGAGCGAGCACGCAAAATTATAAGCATGTTATAAAATTTATTTTCGTCTTGCCCTTATTTTATTTTTATCAAAATTTATAAAAGTTAATTATAATAGATATCTCACATTTTTATATAATGCATAGCAATGAGGGAGAATAACAAGTTAATCTCATCAAGAACACAAATAACTATTCTTTGAAAATGAATGAGCAGGCGTATTTTCTAAAGAAGACACCCTGCTTTTTTATGCCTTTTTTAGAGTTCAAAATCTATCACTTCAATAAAGAATGGAGGAAATCATAATGGTAAACGAAACAATACATATCTTTTTCTTCTCTGAACATCATTCTCTATTCTCAAAGCGAGTACATATTAGATGAGTCTTCAGATGAAATCACTCCGTCGGAGGATATGAAATATGAGGACATCATTCTCGCTACCATCACTAAAGAGAATCAATATTTTGAAAATCATCGCGACCATGCAGAATATCTTGATGAAGGTCCCATGAAAGAAAAGGCGTATAGCCTGTACCCGTCAGCGAAAATCCACGATGGTGATGGATACATCATAAATAAATCCTTTGCTCATTTTATCTCCTGTACTGAATTCATTACTAAATCCATCAGATGAATGCCGTTCGCTCCTCCTATTGATAAACCCTCCAAGCAACCTGTACAATAGCATACAACTTTATCAGTCTTAAATTGAGCACAGTGTTTTTGCATCAAAACTCTTTGTTCTTCTTCAGTACGAGGAACAAATTTATCTCCTGCATTCTCAATAAATCGCACTGGGGCAAAACGCTCATAACGGGTAGAGTATGGCTTTAAAAGAGATATTCCACAATAATCAGCTTTGTCATATGATGCTTCAATTTCTTCGATTATAATATTCATGCGACTTAAGATACTACGGACAGCATTTTGTAGTACACTATTATCATAGGTCCTCCAACAATCCTGTACAGTAATCACTTCGCCATGGTAATCAGGCCATGGAAAATCATTGTCTTCATCTAAAATCTCCCATACGCTGATTGACTTTATCTGAGGGGAATGTTCTTGGAGAAAAGCCCCACATGTAGGACATACATATACTGCTATATCTTCATCCGATACTCCGCTCATATTTCTACTGCAACAGCCTGTGATGTGCATGTCAAATCGTTTTTTCAGATAGTTTTGAATTTTATCACTATTTATAGGTGAGTGTGCAGTGTATTTGCACCCCGGAAAATAAGTTAATGACATAGTAATCCCTCCTTTATCAACATATAGGTCCCAACTATGTTCATAAATACATTCTGTTATGTCAATCTGCTTTCTACTACAAAGACCTACTAGTAGGTATTATTATATATTATTTAAGTATGGAAGTAAAACAAATCCCGCAAATGGGACAGCTTTTCAACTTCTCCTAAAAAGGGTTTATTGACACTCTGAATCACATAATAGCTACTGGTTTTTATTATTAACATTTACATATAAGGGACGGTTCGTAATTATATCTTATGATAAGAAAAACAATAGGAGAAAAGGGGCTCTGCTTTAATCATGATTAACGGTAAGGTAAGGGATAGTGCATGCCAATCATTGGACAACAACACTCAATAGAAAAATCACGACAACTTCAACGTAATCTATATCTAGCGGCCAATAAGGATAAACAGCGCAGATTTCATGCGTTGTATGACCGTATCTATCGCCTGGATATTTTGTGGCGGGCATGGAAAGAAGTACGGGCAAACAAAGGAAGTGCAGGAATAGATGATATTACTTTTGAAATGATTGAAGAATACGGAGTAGAGGAATACCTGTTAGATATTCAGGAAGATATACAGAGCGGGAAATATAGACCACAGCCGGTAAAAAGGGTATATGTACCAAAACCAGATGGAAACCGAGCCAAAACGACCGTATCCCATGTCAGCAAGATTATATATCCTGGATATGCATTTTATCGAAGCAAAGGAAAGTGTAGATTCCGAGTTCATCCAAAGTCAGTGGAGAAAATGAGGAACAAAATCAGAGAACTGACGAAGAAAAATAATGGATGGGGAAATGAATATCGTAGACTGAAATTAAAAGAATACATTAGAGGATGGATAAACTATTTCTCACTCGCAGACATGAAACAACTAACGACACTTGCAGATGAATGGTTGCGTAGAAAAATTCGAGCAATCTACTGGAAACAATGGAAGAAAGTAAAAACAAGGTATCGGAACCTAAGAGCCTTGGAACTACCAGAGTGGAAAGTACATAAATTAGTCAATAGCAGAAAAGGATACTGGAGAATGGCACAAGTGTTAAGCTGTGCCATGACAAATAAAATAATAGCCCAACTTGGATATATGTCCATGTTAGACTATTATCTGGAAATTTGTGAAAACTAAAGAACCGTCATATACCGAACGGTACGCACGTCGGTGTGGGAGGTCGGCTAATCAACTAAGGTTAGCCTTCTACCCGATATACCAAGGGAATATCAATATGTTCTAATGTGTACAAGAGCGAGATTGGGGTTTGGTTTTCTTTCTATTAAATTAAAAAGCTTTTTTAAGTCGAAATATGATTAGCATATGGAATTCACCTTTTATTGGTATTTTTCTAAATATTTCTTGACAAAAACATTAGGTGACTTTATGATTAAGGTAACTTAAATATTAAGGAGAATGAAATATTGGCTTCAGGGATGGATAATGAGAGGGAAAATGAATTATTCAATTTGGTTACAGAAATTAATGAGATAACTTATTCCATGAATGCTCGTTTGATAAAAGAGTATTGGTCTTTACTTACTGAAGATCTTTTAACCAAACAAATTATATTAATGGATTTAGTGAAAAAAGAATCCAGATTATCAATAAGTCAACTGGCTGAATTCACGAATGTTACTTCAAGTGCTGTAAGTCAGATTGTATCTAAATTAGAAAAAGAGAAATATCTATTAAGGACAATTAATCCTAATAATAGAAGAGAAATAATTGTACAGTTGGATGAGCAAGGACACAATTACTATTCAAAAGAAGAGAAGATTAACAAGGAAATTGTGAATCGTTTTTATTCTCGTCTGAAAACGGAAGAAGTGATACAATTACCAAACATTTTAGTAAAACTTAATCATGTAGTTGAAGATGAATTGTCAAGAGAAGAAATGAAAGGAGAATAAAATGACTGATAGGAGAGTAATATTAAAAAGATTTTTTGATGAAATTGAATCTAAAAAATTAATTAATGGAACTGTCTTGATAGCTAAGGATGGTGAAATATTATATAAAGGAGCTTTTGGTGAGGCTGAGCTGGATTCTAAAGGAAAACTAAAAATAAATTCGATATTTAATCTTGCATCCGTTTCAAAACCGATAACTGCTTTGGGTATAATCAAATTTACTAGCACATTAGGTTAATTTATAATTTTTTTATTTTTATACATAAGTTTTGATTGAAGAAGAATTTACTTATGGTTAACTATACTAAAAGTTTAAATAGAGATTTCAGAAAAATATGTTTGTAGAATTACATGATTCATAATTCACAAAAAATAAATATTTCGAATAAATATATATAATTTGATAGTATTAAATAGATAAAGGAGTATATTATATGAAAAAATTAATATGTATGATTGTTTTAATGGGCATATTATCTACTTTTTTAATGGGATGTGTTCCAAATGAGATAGATAATAGTTTTAAAAAAGAAGTTAAAGAAATTGCAGATATTTTAGTTTCGGATTATGATGTTATGAGTTTACAATATGGAATAATTGATAATGGAAAAATTGTATTATCTGATAATAGCGGTATATATGGTAAATTTACTCATAATGAAATAGATGAAAATACAATGTATGGAATTGCATCTTTGAGTAAAATATATGTTTCAGCTGCAATAATGATTCTTGTAGATCAAGGAAAAATTGATATAGACAGTCCAGTAACAAAGTATTTGCCAGATTTTAGAATGGATGATATTAGATATAAGGATATAACAGTAAGGATTCTTCTTAATCATTCTTCTGGATTATATGGTTCCCATTATTATAATGGTACTACATTAGGAGTTAGTGATAGGTTTGTTCAAGATAATTTGCTTAAAAATATGCAAAATGAAAAATTACATTCTAATCCTGGAGAATTTTCTGTATACTGTAATGATGGATTTCAACTTTTAGAGCTAATAGTGGAATCAGTTAGTGGTACCAGTTATACTGAATTTCTAGAAGAAAAAATAAATAAACCTTTAGGATTAAAAAATACAAAAACTTCATTTAGTGATTTTGATAGAGATAGATTAGCTAAAATATATGATGCTTCAATAGATAAGGAATTACCTACAGTAAATATAAATTTACTGGGAACTGGTGGAATATATTCTACAGCAGAGGATATCCTAAGATTTTCAGAAGTTCTAATGGGAAATAAAGAAGAAATATTATCAAAAAAATCTGCTTTGAGAATGCAAGAAGATGAGTATAAAAATGGCATATGGGTTGAAGATAATAATAACACTGGATATGGTCTAGGCTGGGATTCTACTAATCTGTGGCCATTTAGTAAATATGGTATAAAAGCAGTTATAAAGGGAGGAGATGGGTCATATCATTCTAGTTTAATAGTTTTACCAGAGTATAATATATCTATGGCTGTAGTATCTTCAGATGGATTGTCTATCTATAATCAAGCATTTGCATCAACTGTATTGATTAAATATTTAAAGGAAAAAAATATAGTAAAAGATGTAGATTTTGAAGAAAAATTTGAAGAACCAAAGGCAGTAGAAATTCCAAATAATTTATTTAAATATGAAGGAATATATGGAAATGGGACTGTTAGTGGAGTAACATATGAAATAAAATTTGATAAAAATAGTTTTATAATGCCTGAGAGATTAGATGGGCTATTACCATCTAAAAAGTTTGTATATGTTGGCAATGAAGAGTTTAAAACTGAAGATGGGACAATGATTTTAAAATTTATAGAGGCAAAAAATAATAAGATATATATGCAAACAAAAGGATATTTAAATCTACCAGGAGTGGGACAATTTCTAAATACAGAGTTTGAGAGCGTGAAATTGGATAAAAATATTGTTCCTGAAACAGTCATGAGAAAATGGAAAGATAGAGAAAATAAAAGATACTTTGCCATAGGAGAACATAAATATTCAGATATGTATTTAAATTATGCTATGTTGGTTAAGAAAATGTATTTGGATGAAAAATCTGGATATATCCTAAATAATAAGATTATTGATGAAAATAATGGAATAAATATTATAGAAATTCCTGTGGCAAATGGGCGAGATTTAACAGATTTAAATTTTTATGAAAAAGATGGAGTAGAATATTTAAAAACAATAGATATGACTTTTATCAAAGAAGATTTCATAGAGCCTATAGGAAATGGTATAGATTTAGTGGAAATAGAAGAAAATGGATATGCAAAATGGTTTAAGGTAGACGAAAAAAGTAAAAATAAAATGATTGAGGTTGAATCACCAAAGGGTGGAAATTTTGCAGTGTATGATGAAAATGGACAATGTATAATATTAAATTCTGTGATGGGAAAAGATAAAAGTAGACTACCAGAGGATGGTTTCATAGTATTTGTTGGTAATAAAGAAGATGTATTTAAAATAAAAATAAGATAATAAAATGCCATAACTTTTCAATTGCATTGGAAAGTTATGATATTATTGTATGAGCATATAGAAATAGCACCTCAAAGTATCCAGGAGAGTTTCAAAAAATTAGGCTGGCTGATCTTTTGCCTATCGTGAGTGGGGTGACGGCAGTTCTTCTTTCAAAGCTTATCATGCCGGATTTTTACATCCATGTTTTAGAGCGCACCAAACCTATACTGTTTTTTGATAAGCTTCCTGCGTTGATTATACAGCTGCTTATTTTAGCATTTACAGAAGAAGTGGTTTTTCGTGGATTATTGCAAGCCCAAATAAGTACAAGGATAAGACCGGCTTATGCCATTACCATTACCTCATTCTTTTTTTCTATTGCTCATTATTCTTCCGTGCAATTAGTATTGTGCTCTACGATTTATTTTTCATTTTTGTAGACAGCATATTGTACGGTATTATATTTGAGAAGAAAAAAAGTGTCTATGCCTGCTGGAGTTCACATTTTTTGGCCAATGCGGTGGGGGGAGGGATTGTTTTATTTTTAGTTTAATAAATAAGACTTCAAGAAATAATATGCTTCTCAAAGAAACTTAAATCTGGGGGCGGCAGGAGTTCTTATTTTAAAACTGTGTATTACTAATAAAAGAGCTTCTATGGTATATTAGGACCCACCAGGTTTAAGCGGCATTCTTTTTATCTCCTAAAGGCATGTGGAGACCATAGTTGCAATACATCGGACAGGTATATAAAAATCCTTAATTTTAGGCACTTTGAGAGACATTTTAGCTTTTCTCAAGTAGACCCAAAAGAGAAGAAAGAAATAATTTCTGATGGCGTAAATGTATCTGTAGTTCTTGATATGGTGTCTCGAAACACATGAATTTACAGTTCATAAAATAATGTTATTATAATCATTCAATTAAATAGTAAAGATTGTGGAGGTCGCTTATTTTCAACCTTTTGAGAATGAGTGTTTTTTTGTATCTAAAAATAGAACTCAGAAAACAAAAAATAATGTACTTAATTTGACCAAAGTTGAGAATCAAAGCATTCTAACGACATTTCTCAATTTAATCTCTCGGAGCAATTGCGAAACAGTGTATTAATGTTAGAGAATAAGTAGATGCAAAAAGGAATCTCAATTACTGTGGAATTTAATGAGTATTATATTGAAGCATGTGAAAAATTATTAAAGCAAGTGTGGATTAATATTTTGAATAATTCCATTAAGTTTTCACCAACTCATAGTTATATTAAGATTGAATTGATAGAAGAACATGATTTTATTACTGTATCCATCATTAATCATGGGCCAGAGATGAGTCAGGAGGAATTATAATAAATTTTGGAAAGGTGATACCTCTCATGCCTCGGAAGGTAGGGGAATTGGTTTATCCATTGCAAAACGAATTGTAGAACTTCATAAAGGGAAATTTGATGTAATAGCTCAAAGGAGCGAACAAAATTTTCTGTTATTTTACCAAAATAGAGTATAATAATATATTGATTAGAGTAATTGTTTTAGGACAATTGCTCTTTTTTTTAATATAAATGTATGATGAGTTTAGTTTCAGTTTCTTTTTATGCGATATGATATTCCTAACTTACAGAAAGGAGAATCATATGATTAAATTATTTAAAAATTTAACGAAAAAGGAATGGTTATTTGTGGGAATCAGCCTTGTGTTTATTATAGCACAGGTATGGTTGGATCTAAAATTACCAGAGTATATGAGTGAAATTACAATGTTGGTGCAGATCGAAGGTAGCACAATGAGTGAAATCTTAACTGCAGGAGGAAAGATGTTGACATGTGCACTAGGAAGTCTTGTTGGTTCCGTCATTGTTGCTGCATTAGCTGCAAAAGTTGCTTCCAACTTCGGTGCCAGACTAAGAGGACATCTGTTTGATAAGGTACAGTCCTTTACGATGGAAGAAATCAATAGATTTTCTACATCCAGTTTGATTACAAGATCCACCAACGATATTACACAAGTACAAATGCTTGTTGTAATGGGTTTACAAGTTATGATTAAAGCACCTATTCTAGCAGTATGGGCAATTATGAAAATTTATGGTAAGAGTTGGCAATGGACATTGACAACAGCACTTGCGGTGTTGTTCTTATTAGCTGTTGTTGGTTGTTGTGTAATTTTAGCAATGCCTAAGTTTAAGCAACTTCAAAAATTAACGGATGATCTAAACCGAGTAACGAGAGAGAACCTTACTGGTCTTCGGGTTGTTCGTGCATATAATGCAGAAGAATATCAAGGTAGTAAATTTAAAAAAGCAAATACAGAATTAACTGGAGCTAATTTATTTGCCAACCGTGTAATGGCTATGATGCTACCAAGTATCCAGTTAGTAATGAGTGGTTTATCCTTAGCAATTTATTGGGTGGGAGCGATTCTAATTCAAGAGGCTAGTATGATGGAGAAAATGACATTGTTTTCAGATATGATAGTTTTCTCCTCTTATGCAATGCAAGTAGTTATGGCATTTATGATGCTAATTATGATTTTTATTATGTTGCCTCGTGCTTCCGTTTCTGCGAAACGTATTCTAGAAGTATTAGATACAAAACCAACTATTGTAGATGGACAGATTACGTCTTCAAAAACAGAATGTAAAGGTGAAGTGGAATTCAAAAATGTAAGTTTTAAGTATCCAGATGCAGAGGAATATGTAATACGTAATGTAAGTTTTACTGCAAAAAAGGGGGAAACGGTGGCATTTATCGGTTCCACTGGATGTGGTAAAAGTACGGTAGTGAATTTAGTACCACGTTTTTATGATGTAACAGAAGGAGAAGTTTTAGTAGACGGAATTAATGTGAAGGAATATAGCCAATACGCACTTCATAATAAAATCGGGTATGTATCCCAAAAAGCAACGTTATTTGGAGGAACTATCAAATCGAATGTTGCCTTTGGAGATAATGGGAAGGAAGGATTTCTTGCCACTGATATTATAGAGGCAGTTAGTACTGCCCAAGCAGCTGAATTTGTAGAAGCAAAAGAAGAAAGCTATGATAGTTTTGTAGCACAAGGTGGTGCCAATTTATCTGGTGGACAAAAACAAAGAGTATCCATTGCCCGAGCGATTTGTAGACATCCAGAAATATTTATTTTTGATGATTCCTTCTCAGCACTAGATTATAAGACAGACCGTAAATTACGTGATGCATTAAAACTTGAGTGCGCAGATGCTACCAAACTGGTTGTAGCACAACGTATTGGAACCGTTCGTGATGCAGACAAAATTGTAGTACTTGATGAAGGGGGAGTAGTGGGAATTGATACACATGAACAATTAATGAAAACATGTGAAGTGTATCAACAAATTGCGTATTCACAATTATCGAAGGAGGAGTTAGCATGAGTCATAAAGAAGAATATAAATTAGGGCAAGCTAATCATAGAAAACAAATGGGACCACCAGGACCAGGTATGGGCGGCGGTGGTGAAAAAGCCAAAGACTTTAAGACAACATGGGTAAAGTTACTTCAATATTGTAAAAAATATTGGTTAATTATGGTAATTGCATTACTTTGTGCAGTTATGGGTACTGTGTTAACGTTAATTGGTCCTAACAAATTATCAGAACTTACCGATTTGATTACAAAGGGAATTGTGACTGGAATTGATTTAGATGGTGTTGCTAGAATTGGTTGGACATTGATTATATTTTATGGACTTAGTTTTATGTTGTCATTAATACAAGGTATGGTGATGGCTACTATTACACAAAATGTATCTAAACAGTTACGTGGAGATATTTCTGTTAAGATTAATCGTTTGCCAATGTGGTTTTATAATAAGACAACAACAGGAGATGTGCTATCTCGTGTGACTAATGACGTAGATACCATTGGGCAGTCTCTAAATCAAAGTGTCGGGACATTAGTTTCTGCAATTACTTTATTAGTTGAATCTTTGATTATGATGTTAAAGACTAATGTAATTATGACAATTACAGCAATTGTTGCAACTTGTATTGGATTTGTATTAATGATGCTTATAATGGGAAAATCACAAAAATACTTTGCACATCAGCAACAGCATCTAGGTGAAATCAATGGACATATTGAAGAAATTTATGCTGGGCATACCATTGTAAAAGCTTATAATGGTGAAGCTGAAGCACGAAAGAAATTTGTTTATTTAAATAATGAACTTCGAGAAAGTACTTTTATGGGCCAATGTTTATCAGGGTTAATGATGCCGCTGATGTCGTTTATTGGTAACTTGGGTTATGTTGCAGTTTGTGTAGTTGGTGCTGTTCTTGCAATGAATGGAACGATTTCCTTTGGAGTAATCGTGGCCTTTATATTATATGTAAGATATTTTACACAGCCATTAAGTCAGCTTGCGCAAGCTGCCCAGTCTTTACAATCGGCTGCAGCAGCAGGAGAGCGTGTGTTTGAATTCCTTGAAGCGGAAGAAATGGAAGATGAGTCAACAAAGACAAGAAAGCTTGAAAATGTACAAGGTAAGGTTGATTTTGAAGATGTGCATTTTGGTTATGAAGGGTCAGATAAAACAATTATTAATGATTTCTCGGTTTCCACCAAGCCAGGTCAAAAGGTTGCAATTGTTGGCCCAACTGGAGCAGGGAAAACTACGATTGTAAATCTTTTAATGCGTTTCAATGAAATACAAAGTGGTACAATTAAGATTGATAATATTCCAATTCATCAGTTACGACGTGAGGATGTCCATGCACAATTTTGTATGGTGCTTCAAGATACGTGGATTTTTGAAGGAACGGTACGTGAAAATCTAGTATATTGTACAGAAAATGTTTCTGAACAAAGGTTAGAAGAGGCATGTAAAGCAGTTGGGTTGCATCATTTTATACGTACGCTTCCACATGGATATGATACGGTGTTAAATGATCAAGTGAATCTATCGGCAGGACAAAAACAACAACTTACAATAGCAAGAGCCATGATTGCAGACCGACCAATGTTAATTCTTGATGAAGCTACAAGTTCTGTAGATACTCGTACAGAGTTAATCATTCAAAATGCCATGGATGAGTTAATGAAAGGACGTACTTCATTTATTATTGCCCATAGACTATCAACAATTAAAAATGCGGATTTGATTCTTGTTATGAAAGATGGGGATATCATGGAGAGCGGAAGCCATAACGAATTAATGGAACAAGGCGGATTCTATGCAGACCTATATAATAGTCAGTTCGATGTGGCGTAAATAGGAAGGACAGATTATAATGTTACAATTAAAGAAATATCAAAACAGTATGGTGTTAGTATAATAATCATTAAGGATTAAATAGTAATAAATTAGTATTAAGCAAATTTAATTTTAAAGTGTATAATAAAAGTTCACATTACTCCTTAGAGTCTTGTAAATGCAAGCCTTTGAGGAGTTTTTTTACTTTATTAAATAGGTAATTGAATAAAACTATAACTTAGAAAAATTCCTCAAAAGTTTTCATTCTCGCAGTATCTAATTTTTATTTAACAATAAAATTAAAAAATAATTATGATTTGAATTTTAGTATATTTGTTATAATATATATATAACAAATATAACATATAGAATAGATCTTAGGATTTAAAGGTGGTGGTGATTTGATTAAGATATTATTCCATAGTGAAACTCCAATATATATACAATTAAAAAATGAAATTATTAAAGCCATTGCAAGAGGTGAGCTAGAAGAGGGGGAAGCTCTTCCATCTATTAGGGATTTAAGTGTAGATATTGGAGTGAATCTTCATACTATCAATAAGGCTTATAATCTTTTAAAAGATGAGGGGTACTTATCAATAGATAGAAGAAAAGGCGCTATGGTAAATGTTAATAAGGATAATAAGAAAGATTTCTTAAATTCCATAGATGAGGAATTAGAAGTTTTTTTATGCAGGTGCATATGTAAAGGAGTTAGCAAAGAAGAAATAATTAAGTTAATTAGCGACAAATATGATGATATTAAATAGGTAGGTGATTTTTGTGAAAGCAGAAATTTTAATAATTATAATTATAATGATAATAACCTATATTCCTCTTTTCTTTATACAGAACTTTTCTCAAAGGGCTGTTTTTTATGGGGTTAGAATTCCATTGGGATTTGAGAAAAAAGAAGACTTGATAAAAGAAATTTAAATATATGCTTTTTATTAACTGTACTTTTAAGTATATTGATAATGATCAAAGTAAGTGAAGAGTACTGGTCAATTATACTTATATTCAGTGTATTTTTATTTATATTTGAGAGCAATTGGTGCTTTTATAAGGCTAATAAAAGAGTAAAAATCATTAAAAAAAGAGAAAGCTGGGGAGATTTGTTAACTTATGAGAATATAGTGGTAGTGGATATAAAGGCTAAGAGCAGAAATTATGAAAAGTTAAGTAAATGGTATTTTACCCCTCCAATTTTACTTTTTCTATTAGTGTTTTTTATGGCATTAAGAAACTGGAAAGAAGTAGAAATTATAGGGTTAATAAGTTTTATCTTTACAATAATTGTATTGTTCTTTAGTTTTCTATCAATTAGCAAATCAAAGCAAAACTTAAATGGAGGAAATGTTGAAGATATAAGAGTTCAAAGTATGAAATTTAGAAGGATAATGTCAATATTTATAATTACGATTACTTATGCTATAGCCATACTTTTTACTGCAACAAATTTAGGAAATATGAATTTAATATCAACTAAAATGAGTTTATTATCACAACAACTATGATTATATTTAGTATAATTTTAGGGGTTGCATTGATTATATATAGCTATAAAGTGGGACAAAGCGGAAAAAATATTTCAATAGAGAAAGATGGGCAGGATAAAGATACATTAATTATTAATAGAGAAGATGATGATAATTACATTTTTGGTATGATTTATTATAATCCAAATGATCCAGCATTTTTTGTAGAAAAGAGAGCAGGCGTAGGTTGGACTGTAAATGTTGCACATCCTATGGGAAAAATAGCTATGGCTCTTACAGCATTATTGATAATAGGAACTATTGTGATGGTAGTTTACGCGTCCACTTCAATGAAAGTTGATTTACAAATAAGAGGACAGGTTGTAGCTATTAAAGGTATGTACTCTGAAAATATAGATAGAAAAGATATAGTAGAATTGTCCTTTGAAAACTCTCTTCCTCCAATAGCTGTTAGACAAAATGGAGCAGTCATTGGAAACAAAAAGTTGGGATACTTTAGAAGAAAAGATGGAGAAAAGGTTAAATTATTTATAGAAGATGATAAAAATTCAGTAATTAAAATAGTTACAAAGGAAAAAACTATTTATATAAATTACGAAGAGAAGGAAAAGACAGAAGTTCTCTTCAATGAGTTAAAGGATTTAAAAGATAAGTAGGTATATAAAAAAGAACATTTACAATATTTTAAAAGAATAACTATAACATTTGCGAAGTAGTTTTCACAGAAACACTATCTTAAACTAAAGTGTGATTATACCTACTTGACTATTATTATAATTTTAAAATTACTCTCATAATAAAAAATTAGATTTTAAATTGTACCCTCAAATTTTTTTCATTATGAGGGCATTTAAAATCTAGTTTTTATTAACTCTCATTCAATTTTAAGGATAAGCAATATAGGATAAAACTATTGGTTTTGCCACGTTATAAAGGGATTTAAAAGGATCAAAAAACAGCAAAATTAATATAAGTAGTGCACAAAAAGTGCAGTGGGCGCTTCAATGAGGTAACTTAATTTTAAGTTACCTCATTCTTTGCAAATTTCGATATCGTAACATTCAAAAAGACTTAGGCTCTGGTACCAAATTTCTAAGGCTATATGTGCTACTCCCACTCCATGATAAACTGATTTTAGAAATAAACTGATTTGATTAAAAATGTTCATCCTCGTAACCATTGGTGTTAGGAGTTTTTTGTGCTTTCAAACAGTTAGTGTAAACGGACGGAATCGAACCGTCATGATTTCACCCTAAAAATCTCCCTAGTTTTATTCCCTTGTCCATCACTTTCAATTGAATATATTATTAACGTATTTAGAAATTCTAATAAAATATTAATTATAATTGAATTTAAAATTCCCTAAAAAATGGGGGGCTTAATTTATATATTACATTTATGATTCAGCTCTTTTTCTATTTTTGGAAATTACATTTATCTAATTAATATTCAAGATATGACGTTGTACTTCCCTGGATATCCTCTCAATCTATTCAATTTGGTAGTTGGGGAAATCTATCTTATTTTATCGTCTAGAAGGAATTTTAGGTTTATAACACGCTAAAAGCTTATTGAACCACGTGCATAGCATATGGTTTTCAAATACATCAAAAGGCCAGTCTGAAAATTTTGACTGGTCTAATATGGTGAATGAAGTTTTAACGTAACAACACTTCTGTAAATATATTAATAATCGAAGTTTATCGTTAACTTTTTTTCTTTACTGGTATC
This sequence comes from Clostridium sp. Marseille-QA1073, assembly GCF_054863625.1. Taxonomy (NCBI): domain Bacteria; kingdom Bacillati; phylum Bacillota; class Clostridia; order Eubacteriales; family Clostridiaceae; genus Clostridium; species Clostridium sp. Marseille-QA1073. The sequence goes on from NZ_JBSVQM010000004.1 coordinate 160,664, forward strand.
CAAATTTCGCTATACACATTTTCCGTTGTACCATTGTGCTTTGTAAAAGAAATTCCAGGTATATCTACTACTTCATAATCCGAAGAAGGCAACCATTCAGAATAAATTTTTGCGGTAGTTTCTTGAAGCGTAGCAGGAAATGGTCCTTGATTCGGAAAAATTGCCCATAAACTTTCTTCAATAGAAATTTGCTCTAAATCATCAAATGTATTTTCTTTTGTAGTTGCAAAGCCAATCATATGAGTTAAATAGCCTTTTTCTTCCAAGAAACCATCATCAAAGTCATAGGATACATTCAAGACTTGATTAGGATATAAATCAGCTAATTGATGCATTTCATTTCTTTGTTGCTCGTTAATTGACTGGGCTAGTTCTAAGATTGCATTATTTTCACCTTCGAATTGAATTGGCACTCTTTTCGATAGTCCTACTATATTAAACTTTTCTTTTTTCTCAATTTTGAATTCCATGGAAATTCCTCCTCTTATATCTATAAAGAATGAAAATTTGGGAAATGATTTTTGAAATTTGTTTTTAATTACTTCTGAAGGTAAAAAACCACTCCATTCTCGAAAGGCTCTTGAAAATCCTTCTATAGATTGATAACCATATTTATAGGCAACATCTGTAACTTTTGCGCCGTTTATTAATTCAACATTCGCAACTGATAACCTTCTATTTTTGATATACTCATTTAATGACATTCCAGCCATATACGAAAACATTCTTTTAAAATGGTAATCAGATAGTCCTACAATTTTTGATATATCTTTTCCAGAGATTTCTTCCGTTAAATGTGTTTCGATGTAATCCATTAAATTATTGAATTCTTGTAACATTCATTTCCCTCCTTTACAAATATATAATATCGTGAAAATTTATTTTTCACTTGACATTTTTTATACGGTTTTTATCGGAACATATCTTCCAGTATTATTGTCACTTAAACAAGCAGCTCATAACATTCTTTATTAGTCATAATAACCTTACATCGTTATCAAATATACTCAGCTTGTGGAGAATGCTTTTCACTGCAAATACTATTACCTTAATAAATAGCGACTATACTTACTTGAATATTATTATAGCACTAAATTACTATCTACATTTAAAAGCTAAATTTTTATTGCTCTCGAGATGAAATAAACCTATGCGCATGAGTGAAAATCGAACTTCCTTTATTCTCATTCGATAAGTGCCAACATTATTTAATGCAAATTTATTGACATAAAAACATTTGAAATCAGTTCTCATGTGAAAAATGAATGAGAATTTCTGTGAGGAAATGAGTGAGGATTTTGACTATTTAAACGTGATAGTATGATAGTGTGAAAAATAAAATCTAGGGGTAGAGTCGTTTAAGATTCTACCTTTTGTATATTGAAAACTACCTGCTACGCGGGTGAGTTCTGAAAAGCTTTAGCGATGAGTATGACAAAAAAGACCTCCTTTTGTTAAAATAGAAATGGTTTCGCCAGCCAAATCTAAAAAACAAAAGGAGGTCATCCAAAATGGATAGTAATAGTTTATCACACACAAAGTGGAACTGCAAATACCATATAGTATTCGCACCAAAATTTAGAAGGAAAGAAATATATGGGGAAAAGAAAGCCGAGATAGGGAAGATATTAAGACAATTGTGTGATTGGAAAGGTGTGAAATAATAGAAGCAAATGCATGTGTGGATCATATACATATGTTGGTTTCAATTCCACTGAAAATGAGTGTATCAAGTTTTGTGGGTTTTCTTAAAGGTAAAAGCAGCTTAATGATATTTGAGAAATTTGCAAATTTAAAATATAAATATGGAAATAGGCACTTCTGGTGTAGAGGATTTTACGTAGATACAGTAGGGCACAATAAAAAGGCAATAGAAGAATATATACAAAATCAGCAAAAAGAAGATATGATGTCAGATCAAATAAGTATAAAAGAATATATGGACCCTTTTAAGGGTAGCAAGTAACAAAAGATGCAGCTGGCGGAACAAAAAAGCGTCTTAAGGCGCAATGCTGGTAAAATGTCCTTATAGGACGATAGAAATACCATCAGCTAAGCTGGTGGATTCTTATTAAAAAACTATCTGTGAAATACATATTACATTTTCTATATTGACTCTCACATGATGTCAGGGTGTACAGTGGATTTAGAAGAAAATAAGAATCATGTGGAGGAATGAGTTATGAAAAATTTTCAAGTAAGTCCTATTGGAAAAATTAATGCCGATGAGAAGGAAATGTTTATTGAAATTAAACCAAATTATATTCCAGCTCTACAAGCATTAGATGGATTTAGTCATATTAATGTGATTTGGTGGTTTAGCGACTTTGATAATGAAGAGGCAAGAAATACACTTGAAGTATCACAGCCATATAAAAAGTCTCCAGATATAATGGGAATATTTGCTACAAGGTCACCTGTTCGTCCAAATCCTATTGCCTTGACTGCAGTGCAAGTTATCCATATTGACTATGAGAAAGGTATTATTCAAATTCCTTATATTGATGCTAATAATGGTACACCTGTACTTGACATAAAACCATATACACCGAGCATTGACAGAGTTGAAACTCCTGGTGTACCAGAATGGTGCAGCCATTGGCCAAAAAGTTTAGAGGAATCTTGCAGTTTTAATTGGGAAAAGGAATTCAATTTCTAGTTTTATATGTAGGTTGATAGAGGAATTATAAACTATCGACCTTTTTTGTCATATCAAAATATAAAATTTAGAAGTTAAATAGGGAGCTACTAAAAGTAATAAATATAAAAATTGTTTTATTTATGATTTTGTTTAATAATATTGAGATATGCATTGCGTCATGAATAAAGTATGTTGAAGTTTAATAGAACAAGCACTATAATATCTCGATATAGAGGTGATAGTAATGTTTAAGATAGGTGAGTTTTCTAAATTAACCCAAGTATCAGTTAGAATGCTAAGATATTATGATGAAACTGGTCTATTAAAACCTGCAAAAATAGATAAAATTTCCGGCTATAGGCTATATTCTACAGAGCAAATTCCTATTCTCAATAAAATTATTTTTCTACGGGATATAGGATTTAATGTATCAGAAATTGCAATTGCACTTAGTCGCTGGGATAATACTTTTATTACAAATCAACTTGAAAATAAACGTTTAGAAATTGAGAATATCATTAAGAAAGAACAGGATAAATTGAGTAAGATAGAATTAGCAATGAAAGATATTCAAGAGAAAAAAATGTCAATTCACTACAATGTTACTATTAAAAGCATACCTAGTTATAAAGTTCTTTCTTTGAGAAAAGTAATTCCTGATTATTATGCTGAAGGTGAGCTTTGGAAAGAAATGTTTGAGTTTGCAAATGAAAATAATATTTCAATTTCCAATAATACTTTTTCTATCTATCATGATACAGAATATAAAGAAAGGGATGTTGATGTTGAACTATGTGCACCTGTAGACAAAACAGGAGAAAATATGAATGGATTTGTATATCGCAATACAGAACCTATACCAATAATGGCTTGCACAATGGTATATGGTGAGTTTAAGAATATTGCTAATGCATTTCTAGCCTTTGCCAATTGGTTACAGGAACATAATCAATATAAAATGACTGGGCAGAACAGGCAAATTGTTCATCGTGGACCATGGAACGAGAAAAATCCTGATAAATACTTAACTGAAATTCAAATTCCATTGGATAAAATATAGTAATTTATATAAAAGTCATCTACATAATGTAGGTGATTTCTTTATATCCATTTTTAGGACGTAAACATAATGAAAATACCAATAATATCTAAGGGACGGTTCATAATTATACCTTAGTAAATTTAGATTACAGTGGTAAACTTACCAAGAGAAGGCTATGAAAAATCACTATTTCAAGCTCTAGTTAAAATATAAGCACAAAAATAGTCTATATCTAATGTAATCCGGCAATTCTAGCAAGAGATTTAAAAATCCTAGACAAACTAGGCTACAAAACTCTAGAAGTATAACCAATAGACATGTTCCCACAGACGGCTCATGTGGAGTGTATAGTTCTGATGACGAATTGTAGCCATAAGGATAAATAAGATGGTTTGACCACAAGATGTTGTGGTCTCAAGAGAAAAAACCCCTAAAAATGTGAATTGCATAAAGGAAAATCCAAAGACATCGAGTTAAAGCCTTGGTGTCTCTTTTATATAAAAATGTAAAAGTTATACTATCATATATATAATCTCCGCCACTGGATTTTTTGGAACTGGAGCCGTCCGATTATGAGAGTATCCTGTTTTTACACAAGAACAAACAGGTCATACTTAGCTATTCCAAACTTGGGAACGGTCGTATTGCTCCTTAAAAATTTCATATAATATTCATGCGACTTAAGATACTACGGACAGCATTTTGTAGTGCACGATTATCATAGGTCCTCCAACAATCCTGTACAGTAATCGCTTCGTCATGGTAATCAGGCCATGGAAAATCATTATCTTCATCTAAAATCTCCCACACGCTGATTGACTTTATCTGAGGGAATGTTCTTGAAGAAAAGCCCCACATGTAGGACATACATATACTGCTATATCTTCATCCAATACTCTGCTCATATTTGTGCTGTAACAGCCTGTAATGTGCATGTCAAATCATCTTTTCAGATAGTTTTGAATTTTATCACTATTTATAGGTGAATGTGCAGTGTATTTGCACCCCGGAAAATAAATTAATGACATAGTAACCACTCCTTTATCAATATATAGGTCCCAACTATGTTCATAATTACATTCTGTTATGTCAATCTGCTTTATACTATAAAGACCTACTAATTAGATATTATTATATATTATTTAAGTATGGAAGTAAAACAAATCCCGCAAATGGGACAACTTTTCAACTTCTCCTAAAAAGGGTTTATTAACTCCTAGATTCTGATGGAACTGTAGAGCAATTAAAGTTTAAGCTGGAGGAGACTGTTAAGGACACAAATACTCGTATGAAGAAAGTGGATGTTAATGTTCCTTACCCATCAAGTGAACACGTTGAGACGGTTGTGCTGATAGAGAAAAAATAGGTTGATTTCAAGGGGTTTAGAAGGTTTTGACTAATTACACTGTGATATAGATGGTAGTGGTAATATTCATTGTTCATTTTCTTCTAATCTAAAGGTATTCCATGGAGGATTTATAGATTTAGTAGGAGAATGTGCACTTCTTTACATTACTAGAGAAAGCTGGATAGAGGGATGTTTACTGGAACAGTAGAACTAAAATCCAATTCAGTAGAACACTGCTTTTCAGACTTTTATTCTAAGAATGAGCAGATAGATACTATATTTAGAATTTGGATAAGCAATGGAATCGTGAGAGGTTTGATGATACAACCCTTATCTTTTTATAGTAATGATAAGTTAAATAATGTGGTTGAAAGTGTTGATAATAATAAGATATACTTAAGTACAGGTAAATGCTCAAAGTTACAGAACAAGGCCTTTTCATACGCAGATGTAATAGAAGAGTATACATTGCAAACAGAATGTAGTTGTTCAAAGGAAATGTTTTTTGCTTATTAACGTCAGTTGATACAGATGAACTGAAAGAATCGATTCAAATGAATAAAGATGAAGAATTAGAATGTGGAATATGTGGAAAGAAGTATGTATTTGATAGAAATGACTTAGAAGCCATAGCTAAAATAAAAGTGAAGGAACAAGGTGGAAAATTATCTTAAAATTGGTGAACTAGCAAATATAACTGATGTAACAGTTAGAATACTACATTATTATGATGAAGTTAGTTTGCTAAAACCCGTTTAGGTAACGGATACAGGTAATAGATTATATAACTTGGAAAGCATTACAGAATTATATCTAATCATAGCTATGAAAGATCTAGGCTTCAATCTTGATGAAATAAAGGATTTAATTATTACTAAAAATATTGATGTTCATAAACTCGTTGATATTCAACTTTCTAGTATTCAAGAGGAAATTGCTCATAAACAATTGCTTTTAACCAAGTTGCTTAAGCTAAAGCAAAAACTTAAAAATAATAACTATGTTTCAACAGAAGATTTTCAAAGAATTGTACCATTTATTAACTCATTAGCGGATCAATATTTTACCAAGGAACAATTTGATAAAATGAGAAACTACCATGAAAGCCTTAATCACGAATCAGAGATTACTTCATAATGGATGAAATTTATCTTGAAACTAGAGATTTGTTACAAAAACAAATTACCTAAAACAGATCCTGATGCAATAGATTGTGTATCATACTGGAGGAAAATGACTGCCCATTTTATTGGAGATGATCGGCAAATGGAAAATACTATTTTGTCTTCCATTCTACACAAGAAAGTAATCAGTTTAAATACGGTTTAACGGAGGAACTTTATCAGTATTTAATGAGTTTAATGGTTTAAAACTTGGAAAATTTATTTAAACAAATTGCGTGTAAGCTCTGTACATCACATAAAAATTGAGAAAAAATACTGATTTGTGGTCATATATTTAAGGACATCTTATAGATGATATGGGGTAACCAATATATATTTTATGGAGTGATTAAAAATGAAAATGGATATAAATAAATTAGCAGAATATTTGACTAATGTTTCCATTAATATAGAAGGAATATATCGTTTTACTCATAAACCAGGAAAAACATGGCCAAAATATACAGAACCATTTGCGGGATTTATATTTCCTTTAAGTGGGAGATTAGAATTTATATTTAATGGAGAATCTTATATTTTTGAACCAGGGAAAGTAATTCATGGTGGAGCAAGAATGGATTTATTAGAAGGAAAAATAGAAACGGAAGAATGGGAATATTTACTTGTATTATATGATGTAAAGGCTAGTGATAATGAAGATACTTCAATTTCGTCTTCTCATTTTGAATTAGAAATAGGCAACTCCCAAAGGTTATATGATTTGCTAGAGCGTTTATGGAAAGTATCTTTTCAATCAGGAGGAATTCCAGCATTTCAAACCAAAGTATTATTTTACAATGTAATAGAAGAGGTTTTTACATGTGTTAGAAATCAAGATAAAGATAGTTCAAAAGAATTATTTAAAAGTGTATCAAAATATATCCATGAACATTATAATGATGAACTGACTATTTTAAATTTAGCTAAACAAAATAATGTAAATAGAAATAGACTTTTTTATGTATTTAAAAAATATGCAGGAATAGGACCTGGTGAATATATAGTTAGATACCGATTAAATAGAGCTCGTGAAATACTAATGGTAGAAAATTTATTAATTCAGGAAATTTCTGAAGTTGTAGGATTCAATGATTCATTTTATTTTAGTCGAGCATTTAAAAAACAGTTTGGTTTTTCGCCTACTGAATATAGAAAAAAACTCATAAATAATCCAGTTTAATTTAAGTATCAGTGCATTCAAAAAAGATTATTGTATTGTTATACTAATCCATAGAGTTAGCATATGCTAACAGAACTAAAATGGAGGAGTATATTTTATGAAAAAAGTGTTGGGAGTTATGTTTTCGTTATTAATACTAATGGGATTGATAACGGGATGTAATAGTAATAAAGAAGAAGTAGCAAAAGAAAATAAAGTTGTTACTGAAGAAACGGAATCAGTAACTGAGAATACAGATTGGCCAAGAACTATTGTAGATTTTGCTGGAAATGAAGTAGTAATAGAAAAAAAACCTGAAAAAATAGTATCTCTTTGGTATTCATATCCTGAAATATTAGCATCTTTAGGACAAATGCCAATAGCAACTACTGAAAGCAAATTTTTATCATCTTTAGTTTATTTAAAAGATGTAAAAGGAATGGAAACAGTTGAAGAATTAGGAGATAAACTAGCACCTAATGTAGAGAAAGTTATAGAATTAGAGCCAGATATTATATTTGCTACAACTAACCATGAAGAAATTTATGATACTATATTTAAAATAGCACCAGTAGTTGTGTTAGATAGAGAAGCTTTTTATAAAGATTGGCGTGTAGGGGTTAGAACTATAGGAGAAGTTTTAGGAGAAGAAGAAGAAGCAGAACTTGTTATAGAAAATATTATGACAAAAATGGCTGATGGACGTAAATCTTTAAAATCTATTGAAGGAGAAACTGTTGCTTTAATAAAAACTTGGGATGGAAAAAGTTATTATATAGAAAGTCCAAAAGATCCATCTTATGTATATGCTTTTGATAAAGAATTGGGACTAGGACTTACTCCAGACCCATCATTTGTTGAAATGGCTGATAAAAATGTTTCTGTGGAAGGTTTGTCAAAGATTCAAGCGGATCATATTTTTCTTGAAGCAGACATTAGTTTAAATGAAACTATTTTAAAGGATTTAGAAAATAATAGTGTTTGGAATTCACTTAAAGCTGTAAAAAATGGAAATGTGCATTTCTTAGATATTTCTGCAATTACAGGAGGACCATTGGCGACAGAATATGGTGTGAGTTCAATTATAGAAGCCTTAAGTAAGTAGATAATAAGTTATTTTAAAATCAGGTGTAACTTGTAGGATAAGGTTACCCTGATTTTTTCATGAATATAAGTTTTATTATGTAGGAAGGAGGAAAGATTGTGAGTGAATTATATAGTAATAAAAAAAATAAGGTAAATAATTTAAAAAGGATAAAAGATAATGCATTATTTTCTTGGATTATTATTTTTTTAGGAATTATGATTTTAATTTTAAGTATGCTATTTTCTATTACACAAGGAGCATTAAAGATACCAATAGGAACTGTTTATGAAGCTATATTTAATTTTAATTTGGAAGATACTAATCATTTAATAATCATTGATTTAAGAATACCTAGAGTAATAGCTAGCTCTTTAGTTGGAGCAGCTTTTGCAGTAGCAGGAGCGATCATGCAAGGGATTACTAGAAACCCAATGGCAGATTCAGGATTATTAGGACTTAATTCAGGAGCAGCTTTTGCACTAGCTATATGTCTTGCTTTTTTTCCAGATGCAGGATATATGAAGATTATAATTTTTTCATTTTTTGGTGCAGCTTTAGGTACTGTATTGGTAAATCTAGTCACTTCTTTTAAGAAAGGGAAAGTTACACCTATGAGGATAGTCTTAGCAGGTGCAGCAGTTAGTGCTTTATTAAGTGCTCTTGGGCAGGGTATTGCACTCTATTTTGATGTAGAACAGAATATTATGTTTTGGACGGCAGGGGGAGTGGCAGGATCTACTTGGGAGCAAATAAAAATTATGACTCCGTGGATAATATCTGCCTTAATAGGTGCAATTGTCCTCTCAAGGTCTATATCTTTACTGAGTTTAGGAGAGGATGTAGCTAAGGGATTAGGTTTAAATACTAAAGTTATAAATCTTATGTGTTCTATTATAGTTTTAATTTTAGCAGGAGCTTCTGTGTCAGTAGTTGGAGCAGTAGGTTTTGTAGGACTTATTATTCCGCATTTATCAAGATATTTAGTAGGAGTAGATTATCGTTTAGTAATTCCAACGTCTGCTATTTTAGGAGCGCTTTTAATGGTATTAGCAGATTTAGGTGCAAGAATGATAAATCCACCATTTGAAACACCTATAGGAGCATTGACAGCTCTTATTGGAGTGCCATTTTTTCTATATTTAGCACGTAACCAAAGGAGTGGATTATAATGACTGAACAACAGAAAAAAAATGAATTATATAAACGCAAGAGAGCTACACGACATGGAATTATTATTTCAACCTGTTTTCTTTTACTATTAATATCTTTTATTATAAGTATGAATACAGGATATATGAATCTTTCACCAAAAGACACACTACGAACATTTTTAGGAAATGGAACGGCAAAAGAAAGCCTTATACTTTTTGATCTACGTCTTCCGAGAATTATAATTTCTATGTTAGTAGGTGTAGGACTTTCTATATCAGGTTGTATAATACAAGGAGTATCTAGAAATCCACTAGCTGATCCGGGATTATTAGGTATTAATGCAGGAGCTGGATTAATGGTAATAATGTTTACTATGTTATTTGGTGCAAAATCCTTTTCGACAATTTTTACGCTACCGTTTTTAGCATTAATAGGAGCTGGACTCACTGCTGTATTGATATATTTACTCTCATATAAAAAAGAAGATGGAATAACGCCAATGAGATTAATTTTAACAGGAATAGCTGTACAAGCCGGAATTGCTGCATTGACAACGGTTTTAGTAGTAAAGTTAGATGATACCCAATTTAATTTAGTGGCTACGTGGCAGGCTGGAAGTATTTGGGGGAGCAACTGGAAATTTGTAATGTCCCTATTACCTTGGCTACTTTTTTTAATACCATATGCAATTTATAAATCACGAGTTCTTGATATTTTAAATTTTGGTGATGACATAGCTTGTGGACTGGGTACTTCAGTTGAAAAAGAGAGAAGAAAATTATTAGCAGTATCAGTAATGCTTGCAGCTTCATGTGTGTCAATTAGTGGAAATATAAGCTTTGTTGGACTTATTGCTCCACATTTAGCAAGAAGATTAGTTGGTCCTAAACATATTGTTTTAATACCTACTTGTGGACTAATAGGTGCTGTATTAGTTTCTATTTCAGATACTATTGCTCGTGTTATAATGCAGTCTACAGAAATTCCAACAGGGATAGTAGTAGCTATTATTGGAGCACCATATTTTCTATACTTACTTTCTAAAGAAAAGTAATAGAAGGAGGATAAATTGTGAAAAGTATTATGACAAAAAAATTATCTATTGCATACGAAGATAAACTTATAGTGGAAAACTTAGATATGGAAATTCCTCGTGGAAAGATTACAACTATTATAGGTCCTAACGGATGTGGTAAGTCCACAGTGCTTAAAGCAATCGGAAGAATTTTAAAACCTAAAAGTGGAGTAATACATTTAGATGGGAAAGATATTCATAGGTTAACTACTAAAGAAGTGGCTCAAAAAATGGCAATATTACCTCAAACTCCTCAGGCACCAGCAGGATTAACTGTTGGGGAACTAGTATCTTATGGAAGATTTCCTCATCAAAGAGGTTTTGGTACATTAAAAGAAGAAGATAAAGAAATAATTAGATGGGCATTAAATGTGACAAAGCTTGAAGCTATAGAAAATGAAAAAGTAGATAATTTATCTGGAGGACAAAGGCAAAGAGTTTGGATAGCAATGGCTTTAGCACAACAAACAGATTTGATTTTATTAGATGAACCTACTACCTACTTAGATTTATCTTATCAGCTTGAAGTATTGGAGTTATTAGATTTTTTAAATAAAGAAGAAAAATGCACTATTGTAATGGTTCTTCATGATTTAAATTTAGCAACACGCTTTGCAGACTATATGATAGCCATTCGTAGTGGGAAAATAATAAGCAGAGGAACTCCAGAAGAACTTATGACTTGGGAAGTATTAAAAGATACTTTTAATATAGATGCAGAAATAAATAAAGATTCACGAACAGGAAAGCCAACATGTGTTTCATATAATTTAATTAAATCTTAAAAGTTGAATTTCAAAAAGCAGTTTATGTACTGAATGATATACTCTATCCCTATACAAAAGCTTTATTATCGGTAATACTACAGCTCAATCCAATTACAGAAAAAATAAGAAAAATAAGGTTCATTTTCAAATGTTGGGGGAAGAAATTCCTTCCAACATTAATTATAGAACCAATTTTAATTCTAGAAATATTAAAATGTAACGCAAATTAGTAAATTTTTAATTACTGAAAGAGTGATAATTGGGATATAAATATACCCCTGACAGTGCAGCAAAAAGTATGAATAGATTAAGGATAATAAACTAATTTTTTAGAAATATACCTTTTCACCAAGGGGGTAATATAAATCTACGACATCATTACTGTACTCTCAAGGCATGTGGAGTGTATAGTTCTGATGACGAATTGTAGCCATAAGGATAAATAAGATGGTTTGACCACAAGATGTTGTGGTTTTAAAGTAAAAAACGAGCAAAAACCGGGCTGAAAAATGTATTTTTTAGCCCGATTTTTGATGGCATTTTATCAATATATATCTTTATGAATCCCATTTGAGTTAAGTATAACTCGTGATTTGATTCATCGTCTGCACTTTGAAAACCTCAAATAGCTAAAATGATAAGAAATCCATATTTGAGTTAGCTAATCAATTTTATTTTTATAAGATAATTCATGAACTTTCTAAAGCAAATATTCCAGATGCTTGCGTAAACAAGTGAAAAGGAGAAAAAAATTAAAAAAGTTAAAGGAGTTGATAAAGAACTGGTTAAATCTACAAACGCCGGAATACCTACTATATAAGTTAAAAATATCATTCCAAGAGATAGTGTTATACTTGAAAATAATATAGAAATTATTATTCCCTTCCTATAAAGCAATGTTCCGATAACGATGCCTAGTAGCCCAGTGGTAAAAAGCAGTATTATTGTCTCTTGCGCACTAACTATAGCAAGAATTAATGCGGAAGAAAAAAATACAGTAAAACCAAGAGAAATATTAGAAACAGCAGCTATCGCAATAGGTAGAGTACTTAATGGACTTAAGGTCAACCCAATCACGGGTAAAAATACAGGTGCTGATTGGAATAATACAGCTACTGCTGTTAATATACCTCCAATACAAATAAATCTTCTTATATTCATTTTTTTCAATTTAAATGCCTCCTATCAGGTGCTACTAGTATTTTAGAATACTGATTGATACGCGCATATTTCTGTATAAGCACTGAAGGTATATCTTCTTAATATACCTTCAGTAAAGGCTTTCATCATTTACATCAAATCAGTTTCAAAATTGATGAGGAAATATGATTGCTCTCTCTTGTTTGTTTTATATTTCGATTCAATAAGTCCTAGAAAGGAATTTATCTGGTATTAAGTCGAATTTTATAGTTATGAATCATGGAACAATTTCAAAAACAGTACCTTGGTTAAAATCAGTCACATTCATAGAGCCATAAACCCCTAAATATAGTCTGGCTTGATCCAGATTCGTTCCCAAACTAACATAAAAAGCTGATTGTGATCCAAAATTATAATCGGTTTCAATAACACTAAAATCATTTAGTTTACAATCTGTTCTTACTCTGGTGTAAGCTAAAACACCTTTAATGGTCGGTTGAGATTCTTCATCCCGAGCAAAATCGGTAAAGACAACGCTTCCTGTTAAATCTGGGATTCCATTCCCCATATATGACTGGACTCCTGTAAGTGCAGTTCCTCCAAACTTATCCGGTCGGGGATCTTTATGAAAATAACTAGTTAGAGGCTGAAGACGATGTACTGAAGTTTTTACTGCTTCATTGTAATAAGCAATTGCTTTCTCATCCAAAGTCGGACTTGCAGAGCAGCTCCTTATAATCGAAGTAGGAAAAGCACCTTCCCATCCTCGCCAGCCAAAGTTAATAAATCCTTCTTGGTCAAGTTCAGATTTCATTAAAGAAGCTTGAATAAGTTGAGTAACCGGTATTGGTTTATAATGAATGAATGAAAAAATCGACTCTACCAGATCCTGTCCAACATTTCCCACATATTTGATATACTGATTATAAAACCTTTGAAATGAAATGCCAGGTATATTGCGAACCCCTTTGGCAATTACCGTAAGCGTTTTCTGAATAGGTACAGGGAGTTCATTAAAACGTGTGACTACGGGTGGATTATAGATAAATGTATTCTTAACTACATCAATTTCAATTATTTTACCGGCGATTTCCATATCATCCTGGCTTAAATTAAATGGATCATAGCCTGATCCACCATCTCCGGTTGTTAAAATAAGTTTTCCTGTTTCAGGTGAAAAGTTTAAGCTATTGACACCATTATGGTTAAAAAATGGTCTTCTTAAATTAAGTAATGTCCGCCGTTTTTGAGGTTGACCATTCGGTTGTAAAATCCATTCTTCAACTGTGTCAATATGATCATATTGAGTTTCTCTATTTATCCACTTTAGGTTTAAGGTTCTAGGGTCACACGGATTAGGATTAAAAAATTCAGGAAGAGCACCCGGACCTTGTGTTCCAGCAACTGAATAATGAAGATAAAACAGACCGTTATAATAAAATTCGGGATGAAACGCTAGCCCTATTAATCCCCGTTCATCATATCCACCACCAGAAACACCTAATTTTATGATTCGTGGGCGAATATCTAAAAAAGTCCCTATAACTCCGTTTCCTATGTAAAAAATTTCTCCTACCTGAGTTGCAATAAATAATCTTTCGATTGAGTCACCCGGAAGTATAGTTGTTTTCAAAACAGTGGGTAAATTTATCTCACTAACAATAGGTCGTAAACTAACTTTAACTTTTTTCAACTTATTTTTACACTCCTTCTTATTGTTTTCTTTTATAAGAATATGATTAAAACTGTTATATTAGTACCAAATTGTGGACGAGGAATCTGATTATGCATTGCACCATTTTCCGCACCAGCATCGGAGAAATCCAGGGCGGCCATTTGGGACGTGCCTGTTTTTGCATATTGAATTGACAAATATTTTTTTGCGGCGTATTTTAATCCGTTACACCCACTTGATTATGCACATCGAGAATATTGAGCTGGAGCTGGCACATTTCCCAGTGAAAGGAATATTATCGAATTCGTCATAATCAAAATTTTAGATCAGACATAGCCAATAAAAAAATTTAATATGGATTTGTTTTTAATATGTTTAAAGAAGAGGCGTTTGACTTTTTTTTAGCTGAAAAGAAATTGTGGTGGTTTTACTACCGTAATATTATTTAAAAATTTAATTGACGATATGACCATCTAGTCGCATAATATAATTAATAATATGACCATATGGTCATAATGTGCGAAAGGAGAATCAATAGTGCCTAATCCATCATTTTTTAACTTATCAGAGGATAAAAGAAATCTAGTTACATCAGTTGCTTTAGAAGAGTTTTCTACTGCCAATTATGATACAGCCAGTATTAATCAAATATGCAAGAAAGCAAATATTGCAAAAGGAAGTTTTTATCAATACTTTACAGACAAACTTGATCTATATGCATATATAATGACTTTAGCAATTGAAGCAAAAATTACTTTTTTTTCTGCGAGTTTAAAGCAATTTAAGACATTGACTCTACTAGAACAAATTCATCTGCTGTTTATTAAAGGTATTGAATTTGCTAAAGATTATCCTCAATATGCGGCTTTAGGAGAACAATTTTCAAAGGAGAATAATGAAACTGCAAAGTCAGCAGTTATGAAGGAAGGAGATAAACAATCGGAGTCACTATTTATTCAAATGATAGATCATGCAAAATCAAAAGGAGAAATTGACAGTAATATTGATACATTAGCTTTAGGTATGATGCTGCAATCTCTTAATAAAACAGTAAATGAATATATGTTGGATAAATTTGGAAATATCAGTTATAAGCATTTTGATGAAGATATTAATAAATTAGTGAATTCGCTACTTAGCATTATTTTTAATGGAATTAAAAATAGGTAAATATAAAAATTGTGGGGGTATTAATTATGCCTAAGAAAATGGATTATATATTTGGAATGATATTCGCAGCTGCAACAGTGATATTTGTAATAGTATTTCTAACAAATGATATGTTTTTCAACTGGGCATTTGAAAGACATCATAATGTATTGAGCTGGTATATAAGGCCTATATTTATTATACCAATCGCATTATTTGCTTATAAGAAAAGCTTCACTGGAATATTTGCTTCTATATTTGCTTTGTTCACAAGTATGTTTTGGTTTCCTGCCACTGCAACAAGCAGCCCTCAGGTATTGTCATTTCTTGCATTTGAGATGGAATATTTGAAAGGCGCATGGACAGCTCCAAAAATCATAATGAGTTTATCTGTTCCAATATTCTTTATAGCTCTTATTATAGCTGCTTGGAAAAGAAACTGGAAATGGCTTCTAGGAGTTGTTATTGCAGCAGCTGCATTAAAGATTCTATGGAGTGTAGTATTTAGTGGAGAAGCTGGGATGTCTATTTTAAAGCCAGCAATTACGGGGTTAATTATCTGTATTAGTGGTTTTTATTATCACAAAAAACGTCAAACAGTTAAAAAGAAGTAAAAACAACTATTTCTGGGGGGATTCAAAAAGTACGGCTTCAAATTCAAGCTTCTATATCGGTTAGGAGGTAAATTTGAATGATATTATGTTTTGTGCTGTCGGAAAATTTAAATAGTTGGTAGAAGTAGAAAAGAGTATTGGACATATAGTGAGGAATGCTAATATGGATATTGATTCAATATTTTTAAAATATGAAAAAAGAAAACTCAAGCAAAATAGTGCAATAGCAACTTATGATGCAGATAGGCAAAATGTGTGGGATTTATAGAGTTTTCAGAACATAATAATAGCATTATATGGCTTGGGGATTAGAAGAATACCAAAATCAAAGAATGGGGTTAAAATTACTAGAACATGCAATAGCTAATTTAGATTACAATTGTCGAATAACAGTAAATGCTTATGCTGATATCTATACTTTAGGTCAACCCGCTAGAAAATTATATTTTAAGCATGGGTTTGTTAAAACTAGCAGTGAAATATTCAATATTAATGACATGAAATGGTTGAATTCTCTTAGAGTTGTTGCAAAACTAATTGAAGAAATTAGTGGAGCAACAACTTTTTTGTTTAAATTTGTTTTGTTATTTTAGAAATAAATAATATTAAAATATCTATAAAAATATAGAAATAAGAATAGCTAGGATGATACCAGAGGAAGATTGTAAACTATAAATAATTAGGTTATAATAAGCTAAATATTTAAGCACATATCATAAATTAATAGAGCTACTTTTTATAAAGTAATATTATTAAATGGCTGTTATAAAACATAGTGTGAAAGAAGGTATTAAATGGGGATAGAATTACTTAATCTTGTAGAACATTTTGCTAATACCGCTTTTCAAGTAGAAGGAGTATATAATTATAATATTGAACCAGGAAGGTCTGGTAGTATGAAAACAGCACCCTTTCCCGGATTTATTTTCCCCTTAGGAGGCCAGGCAAACTTACTTTTTAATGGCACTTCATACATAGCAGGTGTTGGAAATGTAATTCATGGTGGTGCAAATATGAGTTTGAATAAAAGTGTAGTTGGTGATAAAAAATGGAATTATATTTTGGTTCTCTACAGTATACGTAAGTCAGAACCAGAAGGGTTTTCATTGGAAAATTCACATTTTGAACTTGTTATAGGACAAAGTGCTAGGCTTGTTGAGTTGTTACAACGATTATGGAGAGTATCAAATCAACCAGGATCGATTGCTAAATTTCAAACGGAAACTGTATTTCGCTGCGTATTGGATGAAATTTTTACATGTGCACATAACCAATCAAATAGTGATGATCGGACATTATTTAAACAAGTATCAGATTATATTCATGAGTATTATATGGATACTCTTACAATTCGTTCTCTTGCGGAACTGCATGGTGTAAATGAGAATAGGTTATTTTATGTGTTCTCAAAATATGCAGGGATGGGAGCAGGAGATTATCTTATGATTCATAGGCTTAATCGTGCAAGGGAATTGTTAGTAACAAGTGATGCTACCATAATAGCCATAGCAAAAAGCGTTGGATATCATGATCCATATCATTTTAGTAAGAGATTTAAAAAGCAATTTGGAGATTCGCCAAGTAAGTTTCGTAAGAAATTCAGATATAAAGAGTGACGATTCAAGTCTATGTTACCGTCTACTAAAATTTAATAATCATATATTAATTTTCATATTGAAATAGATAAAAGAAAGTTTTTAGATTCTTATTGGTTAAGAATTTAAAAACTTTCTTTTTTAAATCACAATAAAGATTGCAGTTTATCTTATGAAAAATTTTAATCATACTATTAATTTGATAATTTGTAATTTAAAAGAAATTCAGGAATAATGCATTATAGATTCAGTAATTATCCATTTTCATAGTATTTTTTATTTGATATATTAGTCATAGTTAAATTAGTCATGACTAACTTTCTTAATATAATTATATAGATATAATATCTCTAAAATTAATTTCCACCATAATTGTGAATTTTGCATTTTGCATTGTGAATTGAAATACTCAAGAGTGTTGTTATGTTTAGCTATATATTAAATTTTAATGAGTTTATCTATATTGTTTAAATTGTTGTTTAGGAGGAATGGAAATGAAAAAAATTATGGGATTATTTGTCTCACTCTTATTAATAGTAGGTATGCTATCTGGTTGTAGTGGAGCTAATAATAAGGATAGTGCAAGTAAATCAGATAATACATCTATGAAAGAGATAGAAGATAAGGGGAATTCTCAGTGGCCTAGGACTATAAAGGATACAACAGGAAAAGAGATTAAATTTGAAAAAAAACCTGAGAGAATAGCAATTCTTCATGCAGCATTTTTGGATTATTTTTTTGCTTTGGAAACGCCACCAACTGCTTCTGCTGGAGCAACGATTGGTAACGCAATGAAAGCTTTAGATGAATTTGAAACCCTTAAGCCATATGCTGGTACAGCTAATATTATAGATTTAGGTAGTGCTAGAGATTTAAACATAGAGGCAATTCTTGAATCAAAGCCGGATGTAATCGTGACATTTAAAGGTCATGTAGATAAGATATATGATAAATTAGCTAAAATAGCTCCTGTGGTTCAAATAGATTTTAAAGATTCTTGGCAAAATAAAACTATCCAATGTGCACAAATTGTTGGAAAAGATGAGTTAGCTACTAAAATTATAAATGAAACTGAAGATGAAATTCAGAAAACTAGAGAGTTATTAGAAAAGGATAAAGACAAATCATTTGCTTTACTTCGAGTTGATGGAAAGGGAAATTTTGTTGCATTTGGCTCAAGTAATACTGTTTATTATAACAAGGATGATGGTTTTAATTTGTTAATACCTAATGGTTATCCTGAAAATAGTGAGAGTATTTCATTAGAAGGATTATCTTAGATGAATCCAGATTATATTATATTTAGACATTTCCAGGATATTGTTAATTCTGCTATTGAAAAAGAAAAATCTTCTCCAGTATGGCAGTCGCTTAATGCAGTAAAGAACGATAATATTTTATTTTTCGATGATTCTTTAAATAGTGAAAGTCCACTAGCATTGCAAATTGCAGCTAAAAATTTAATAAAAGCCCTATCAAAATAACCTTTATTCACAGACTATATTAGATTTAAATAAAAGTTTGTGATTTCTGTGACCTAATAAAGACAGTTTACAGTAATGAGGAGGTAGCAGTTATATGAAGAAAAAAGGTCATATATGGGCGATGTGGTTTATTCTATTGGGTGGACTAGGATTACTTATTTTTATTATGATATTTTCTATTACCAAGGGAGCAGCAAATATTCCAGTATCTTCTGTTTGGGATGCTCTATTTCATTTCAATGATGGAGAAATGAATCATCTTATTATACTTAATATCCGTATACCTCGTGTTATAGCAAGTGCTCTAGTTGGTGCTGCTCTTGCTGTCTCAGGAGCAATTATGCAAGGAACTACAGGAAACCCACTAGCTGATTCAGGTTTGCTGGGGCTTAATGCTGGGGCAGCATTTGCTCTTTCAATATGTTTTGCTTTCTTTCCTGAAATGAAATATATGCATATTATATTGGTCTCTTTTTTAGGAGCAGCTTTTGGAGCTGGATTAGTTAATGGAATTGCTTCTATGGGAAAAGGGGGAGCAACACCTATTCGTCTTGTATTGGCAGGTGCAGCTGTCAATACATTGCTTATAGCACTTAGTCAGGGGATTGCCCTTTATTTTGATGTGGCTCAAAGCATAATGTTTTGGACAGTTGGTGGTGTTGCTGGCTCTAATTGGGAGCAGGTTAGGATAATGTTTCCTTTGATAATTGGGGGATTAATAGGGGCAATTGGATTATCACGTTCTATTTCTATTTTAAGTTTAGGTCAAGATACTGCTAAGGGATTGGGAACAAATATAAAAGTAGTAAATGCATTATCTTCCTTTATAGTTCTCATTTTGGTAGGAGCCTCTGTATCTGTAGTAGGTGCAGTTGGATTTGTAGGGCTGATTGTTCCTCATATTGTACGTTTCTTTGTGGGAATGGACTATAGATTAATTATTCCTTCTACAGCAGTAATAGGAGCTTTGATAGTTGTATTGGCTGATCTAAGGGCAAGAACCTTAAACCCTCCTTTTGAAACTCCAATAGGTGTTATAATTTCTCTCATTGGTGTGCCATTATTCTTAAACTTAGCTCGTAAGCAAAGGAGCGCAATGTAATGAAAGAACAACAACAAATAACTGAAGCATATAAACGTAAGATAGCTATTCGTAATACATTAATTATAATTGGATGTTTAGTATTACTTATAATCTCCTTAATTATAAGTATGAATGCTGGATATATTAAAATGTCTCCACTTGATACTTTAAGGACTCTATTTGGGGAAAGTACAGACAAAGAAAAGATGATTTTATTTGATTTTAGGCTACCTCGTATAGTTATCTCAATGTTGACAGGAATGGGACTAGCTCTATCAGGATGCATAATACAAAATGTAGCAAAAAATCCTTTAGCCGATTCAGGACTTTTAGGTATTAATGCAGGTGCTAGTTTAATGGTAATTTTGTATGTAATGATTTTTAGTACGGAATCCTTTCTATCAGTATTTACTTTACCTTTTCTAGCATTGATAGGGGCAGGGGCAACGGCAGTTTTAGTGTACATTTTTTCTTATAAGAAAAATGAAGGTGTTACAACTATGCGACTTATTTTAACAGGAGTTGAAGTACAAGCTGGGGTTTCTGCATTAACCACTTTATTGGTGGTGAAGTTAGATGAAACACAGTATAACTTTGTTGTCGCTTGGATGTCAGGAAATATTTGGGGGTCAAATTGGAATTTTGTTTTAGCATTATTGTCATGGTTATTGGTATTAATTCCTTATACATTAACCAAAGCGTCTGTTATGGATATATTAAACCTTAGCGACGATATAGCCTATGGACTTGGTGTTTCAGTAGAGAAAGAGCGTAGAAGATTACTTATGGTGGCTGTTGCGCTTGCTGCTTCATGTGTATCTGTTATTGGAAATATTAGCTTTGTTGGCCTCATATCACCACATTTATCAAGGCGACTTGTTGGATCACGTCATCGTACACTTTTATTGACTACTTCACTTGTTGGTGCTTTATTAGTATCTATTGCAGACACTATTGGACGTGTTATAATTCAACCTTCTGAAATTCCAACAGGAATTGTGGTAGCTGTTATAGGGGCACCATATTCTCTTTATCTCCTTTCTCGTAGCAACCAATAACAAGAGGAGAATTAAGTGGAAGAGGGACTGTATTCTCAATTATTAATAATGCAAAATATGATTTAATTTTACACTTATACTTAGAACTCTAAGTTAACAAATTTTACTATAAGAAAATATGTATTTGATATAAGGAGTAACCACTTATGAACAGTATTGCAACAAAGCATTTATCCATTGCATATGATTATAAACTCATAGTTGATGATTTGAATATGAATATACCTAAGGGTAAGATAACTACCATAATTGGCCCAAATGGTTGTGGTAAATCAACTGTACTTAAAACTATAGGGCGTATTTTAAAGCCTAAAAATGGCATGGTGTACTTAAATGGTTATGATATTAGAAAATTTTCCACTAAGGATGTAGCACAAAAGATGGCGATATTGCCACAAACTCCCCAGGCTCAATCAGGTATTACTGTTGGCGAGCTTGTATCTTATGGCCGTTTTCCCTATCAGAGGGGACTTGGTAAACTGTCCTTTGAAGATAAGAAAATAATTGGGTGGGCATTAGAGATTACAAAGTTAACTGAACTTGAAACAACTGCGGTGGATAACCTTTCAGGGGGTCAACGTCAGAGAGTATGGATTGCAATGGCATTAGCACAACAAACTGATTTGATATTGTTAGATGAACCTACCACTTATTTGGATATGACATATCAGCTAGAGCTGTTGGAGCTTTTATACAATTTGAATCGGGAACAAAATCGTACAATCGTTATGGTACTCCATGATTTAAATTTAGCGGCACGTTTTGCCGATCATATGATAGCAATGCGTAGTGGAAGTATTATAAGTCATGGAACTCCCAAAGAGATCATGACTACAAAGGTTTTAAAAGATACTTTCAATATTGATGCGGAGATTGTGTGGGGATCTAAAACAGGTCGTCCCACATGTATTTCCTATGAACTGATCAAGTAGTAGAAATAGTATTAAAGGAAGATGGTTATATGAAAAAAATTGCAATTTACGGAAAAGGAGGCATTGGTAAGTCCACTACAGTATCCAATGTATCTGCGGCTATGGCAGAAATGGGACTAACAATAATGCAGATTGGATGTGCCCCTAAGGCAGACTCTACTCGTAATCTAACTGGTGGTAAAAACATTCCCACAGTATTAGATACTTTAAGAGAAAAAGGGGATATCAATCTAGATGACCTTGTATTTAAAAGTAGTACTGGGGTTTTATGTGTAGAATCAGGAGGACCAGTTCCCGGTGTAGGTTGTGCTGGACGTGGAATAATCACTGCTTTTGAAAAATTAGAAGAATTAGATGCATATGAAGTGTATAAGCCGGATGTTATTCTCTATGATGTATTGGGTGATGTGGTATGCGGTGGATTTGCTATGCCTATTAGAGGAGGATATGCTGATGAAGTGTGCATAGTCACATCAGGAGAAATGATGTCACTTTATGCAGCTACAAATATTGCACATGCTGTTAAAAGTTTTGGTAAACGTGGATATGCATCCCTACGAGGACTGATACTCAACTCTAAAAATATTGAAAATGAACAAGAATTAGTTAGAAAAGTTGCAGAGGAAATTGAAAGCCCAGTAATTTATTGCATGGAGAGAGATCCTTATGTACAGAAGGCTGAGGCACTAGGAAAAACCGTAGTTGAAGCTTTCCCAGAATGTGAGATGACAAAGAATTACCGAGCTTTAGCAAAAATTCTATTGGAGGGAGGAAAGTGATAATGAAGGAATTAGAACATTTAAAGCCCTTATCTTCAGTTAAGACAAATGCTGGTGTAAAGTTTCTAACTCCAGCTGCTTTCCCGGGAAATCACTGCCCTATGCACACTGCATTGGCACTTAGTGCACAAGTTAAAGGAATGTCTACATTGGTTGTAGGCACAGCAGAATGTGGAACTTATAGTCGTAATGTTATTTCTCGTATTAAAAACGAAGAGGGTGAGCTACATTGGACGTATATTTTAGATTCAACTGAGGTTGTATTTGGATGTCGCAAGGGATTGATTAAAGCTATCAAAGAAATGGATAAGTCCGGTGCAAAAGCCATTATGATAATTTTAACCTGTGTTCCAGAGGTAATTGGTGAAGATATAGAGGCAATTGTGCATGAGCTACAGCCTCAAGTTTCAGCCATGCTTACATTTGTATTAATGGCACATTTTAAGTGTAATAGTTATCCTTCAGGTTATTGGAAAACTTTAGTAGCGTTTGAAAGCTTAATGAAGAGGGAAAAAACAAGAGCTGATACAATCAATATTCTTGGTCGTAGTCCGAGAGAAAAGCATGTTCCTATGCCTGAGTTATTAACAGCATTGGAGAAAAGAGGATTTTACCTTAGAATGCTTGCTCCAAAATCTGATATTGAGGATTTTATTGTTTCACCAGATGCAGCCCTTAATCTTGTACTTTCACCTTTCATGAATCCTTTGGCTGAAATGATGTGGGAGAAGTTCCAAGTTCCATTTATAAGTCTTCATGAAATTTATGATGTATCTGAAATTGATAACATTTATGAAGCTGTAGCAAAAGCATTGAAAATTAAATTTAACCATGAATTTGATGAATCAAGAGAAAAAACTATTATATTACAGAATCAGGCAAAAGATGTGTTTAAAGGAAAAAGCTATATTTTGACTCATATTGGTGCCATGATGCCTTTACCTCTTGTCTTATATCTAGCTAAATTTGAAATGAATCCTACACTGTTACATATGGATGAATTTTATCCTGATGATAGAAAATGGGCAAAAGCTATTAAAAAGCAAGGTTATGATCCTATGATATGTCATATGGTAAATGATAATACGGATATAGACATTTTGGAACGTATTAAGGCAGAATTTTCTTTAGGGGAACTTCTAAAAGATTCAGTTTCAGTTCATTGCGTACAATACTTAGAGGACTTGTATGGACAAATGGGCTATGAAAGAACAGTAGCTTTATTTAAGTAGGATGTTAAATGTGTATGAAAAAGTAAATATGCCGGAAATAAGGAGGAACAGCCATGGGAATTCATAAATTCAAGCCACCAATGTCAGGTAGAATGGGAACATTATGGACTCTTGCTTCAATTCGTGACGCTGCTTTAATTGAATACGGATGTATGGGACACATGCAGTATGGGCGAATGTTTTTAAATCAAGCTGGGATATCTGAAGGATGCAAGCTATACTCTACTCATATTGATGAAGCAGATATTTCATTAGGTGATACTAGAAGACTTAATCATACTATCGCTCAAATTATAGAAAGAGATAAGCCTAAAATTGTTTTTTTACTGCCATCTTCAGTTCCAACGATTATTGGAACGGACCTAATGGCTATATGCGAAGAATTACAACCGGAATATCCTGATGTTCCTTTACTTCCATTTGGATATGGAGGTTTTGATATATGTGGACATCGTGGTGTTCAGGAAGCACTTTTGCTTCTTGTAAAAACATTACCAAAGGATATAGAAAAAACAGAAGAACCTACATTTAATATAATTGGTTCTTGTGCTGATTTATTTCGCTTTCATGCTGATGCAGAAGAACTTATCCACATAATGAAGGGTGCCTTTGGTATGAAGAAACTTTGTGTTATGACCTCTGATACATCTGTAAACCAAATTGAGAATATGGGTGGTGCCCATATTAATTTAGTAATACGACAAGAAGGTGAAGCTGCTGCAAAACAACTAAAAAAGCGATTTGGAACGCCATATTTATTAGATAGACCTTATGGAGTTGAGGGGACTCTTCGATGGATAGATAAAATAGCTAAGATTTCTGGATTAACTCCAAATAATAGTTTTGTAAAATTAGAAAAAGAAAAAATTATGAAGCAAATTTCACCTGCAATTACTGTCTTTGAACATATAATACGAGAACACCCTGATGAAGCAAGAATTTCATTAGGAGGTCATGCTGATGTGGTAAAAGGTATTCTTTCCTATGCAGAAGAAGAATTATCGCTAATTAAGGGAACTTGCTGGTGTGACTGTGAAAGTATGACAAGCGAAGAAATCCCTTATTTTTCGGAAGATGAATGGGTACAGGCTATAGCATCAGAGAAAAATGGGCTTTTAATGGCAAGCGGAGAAACTTTGAAATGGGCAAAAAGAAACATAGATCTTCAAATATCTAACCCCGATATAAAATGGAGATTAAATCCTTATGAATCACCATTTATAGGCTTTCGCGGGGCAATAAATTTAGTTAACTTATGGCTTAATGAAATTTTAGAACAAATAAATACTTAGCCTATTATCATTTAAAATCAATAAGAATTTCTATTATTTTAGAAACTAAAAATTAAATAAAACTTACTAAATACAATGATCTTGTAATTTTGGCAAGATATTTAAGAATTCTAAATCAATTAGGATATAAAACTATATAAATAGAAAAGTCTGACCTGCAAAGAGAGGAGGCTCTTTTTGCAGGTCAGATTATTGTAGTGTTTTTCTAGCATATTTCTTCGAGCTATCCATCCTTATAAATCTACCGGTGTAGTAATTTTAAAATTACAGGTTGATTATAAAAAAGACTTTCTTTTAATTTTAATTATCTTTAAGACGGATTGTTAGCTTTAGATCCATATGCGTTTGAAAAAATATTAATAACATATAATTTTATGATGTAATATAGTAGCAGCTTTATTAGTTAGCCCAATTTATAAAACAAGAAGTTATTAAAAATATTAACTGCTAATTTTCATTGATATCATTGATTGATAAATCTCTTGGGCATAATCGTTCAGCAGGCGGATTGTGTTTCTCATATCACTCTCTGTAGCATCAGGGTGAAGTGCACAAATACGCAAAACTTTTTTACCGTTCAATTCTGTAGTAAAGACACCTGCATAGCCGTTATCGATGATTGCTTTAGAGATGTTTTGATTAAGTTCATCTATTTGTTTTTCAGTTAAACCAGATGGAGCAAAACGGAAATTTACTATGGCAAGTTGTGCATGAGAAATGATTTCCCAATCTCTTTTCTTTTTCAGTTCATCCTCTGCCCATTCTGCAAGTTGAAATCCATGCTCTATTGCTTCACCAATGGCGTCTGATCCCATCACTTGTAGAGTAAACCACAATTTCAAACCACGGGCTGGTCGCGTAAGTTCCATTCCCATATCCCCATAGTTTACTTCGCCTTCCTTTGCTTCCAAATCCTTAAGGTATTCTGGATGGGCACTGAAGCTGTTGAACAGGGTTGATTTGTCCTTTACTAGAACCATACCGCAGCCATAGGTTTGAAATAACCACTTGTGTGCATCCCAACTGATGCTATCTGCAGCTTCAATTCCTTTGAGTAGATGCTTATATTTCTTCGTCAACAACACAGAAGCTCCGTATGCGCCGTCCACATGCATCCATATGCCATAGCTTTGGCACAAAGAGGCAATTTCCTGCAGTGGGTCAATACTTCCAGTATTGGTACTTCCGGCACTTGCAACCACAACAAATGGAATAAGTCCATTCGCTACATCCGCTTCAATGGCAGCTTTTAACTGATTCATATCCATTCGGAACCAAGGATCAGTAGGGATTTTCCTAATTCTGGTATTTGGAATTCCGATAATGCGCAAGCCTTTTGCCACAGAACTGTGAGTTTGATCTGAAACGTAAGCAACGCCTAAGTGTTGTTTTTCTTCTTTCAATATTGTATCACGAGCGGCGGTAAGTGCCGTCATATTAGCCATGGAACCACCAGACACAAACAGTCCTCCAGATTTCTTTGTATAGCCAGCCTGAGTACAGAGCCAGTCAATCAATTTCTGTTCGATACAGCTTGCTGCAGAACTTGTTGCCCAATTTGCAGCATGAATGTTATAAGCTGCTGTCATAACATCACCTAACCAGGATAGCATGGACGCCGGTCCCGGAACGAAGCCAAAAAATCGGGGATGATTTACGCAAGCTCTATATTTATAAACGTCTTCCATCATTTCGGTTACCACTGTATTTATAGGGCATCCCTTAGCGGGTATGTCAATTTTCTTAAGTTTTGAAATTTGATTTTCATCGGCTTCATGCATAATTCTATTAGCAGCTAATTCCTGCTTGTCAGCACAAAATGCCTGAATAAAATCTTCAACTGCATGTTGTACTTGATTATTTAATGTCATTTTCTGTTTATTCATTCTATCGTCACCTTACATATCTAGTATATTAGAAACGTCAAACTAAAAGATTGACATCTTCCATTACCTATAGTAGCATGTAACTATATATTTGTGAAATTTATAGATTTCATAATATATATTAAAAATATTAATAGGTGATATACATGGAATTTAGAAATATTGCAACATTTTTGAGGGTAGCAGCAACAAGAAATTTTTCAAAGGCAGCAGAGCAGCTGGGTTATTCTCAGTCCACCGTCACAATTCAGATGCAGCAATTGGAGAGAGAGCTTGGGACACAACTTTTTGAAAGAATTGGTAAACAAGTAAACTTAACAGAGCGAGGAGAGGCATTTATTCTTCATGCTAATGAAATTATGAGAGTTACAAATGCAGCTATGACATTTGCATCTAATGCTGATCTCACAACGGGGGCTCTTCGTATTGGAGGAGTGGAATCCCTATGTACCGCTATACTTCCTGAACTATTGCTGCAATTTCATCACATTTGTCCACAGGTGGAGACAATTATAAAAACCGCTAAGACGGAAGAATTGATAGATATGATCAAATGCAATGACATTGACCTGCTCTTTACATTAGATCAAAAGATATATGGTTCAGAATGGGTACGAGCCGTGCAGCAGGAGGAAGATATTGTTTTTGTGACCTCGAGCCGCCATTCTTTTATAGATGGACAAAAGATTGACCTACAAGATATTATAAAAGAACCATTCATATTGACGGAAAAGGGTGGAAGCTATCGTTACGAACTGGAAAGGATGCTTGCTGCAAAGGAGATGGAGATTAGACCTGTGTTGGAAATCGGTAACACTGAAACCATAATCCATCTCCTAGAACAAGGAGTAGGAGTTTCCTTTCTGCCTCTATTTTCTGTAAAAAAGGCAATCAAGCAGGGCACATTATCTCGGATTCAAACGGATATCCCCACCATTCAGATGTGCAGTCAGCTCCTTTATCATAAGAATAAATGGGTGACTCCACAAATGCAGGCATTTATTGAAATAGTTCAAGATTTCTATAAAAGAGAATAGAATAACAAAGCTGTCGCACTAATTAGTGCGACAGCTTCTTATTTAACATGGGATTTTATTGAATTAACTTTTAAACCTCTTCTTTATGGGATATGAAAGGATATATCACAATACTTTTGGCTTAAAAGTTTCCCTGGAAGCATTATGTATCATTATATTACTCTGTTCTGAGAGCTGTAACCGGGTCTTTTTTGGCAGCTTTTCCAGAAGGAATCAGACCAGCAATCAAAGTTAATACCATGCTGATTACAACAAGTATAACTGCATATTCCCACGGCAAGGAAGCAATGCCGGAAACACCAGACACTGAGGCGATGATTGCATTGGTTGGAATCAACAGTAGTAAAGTGATAACGATACCGAGTACACCAGAAGCAAATCCAACAATCATAGTTTCTGCATTGAAGATACTGGAAATGTTTCGCTTAGATGCACCGATACTACGCAAGATACCAATTTCCTTTGTACGTTCTATAACAGAGATATAGGTGATGATACCAGTCATAATCGAGGATACTACTAGAGATATTGCCACAAATCCAATCAATACATAGCTGATCATATTGATGATGGTGGTCACGGAAGACATCATCAGACCAACCATATCAGTATAGCCGATGGTCATTTCTTCATGACCGGCGGTGGTTTGTGCATCGTTATAATCCTCAATGATTGATGTAATTTCGTCTTTGGATTCAAAGTCTACAGGATAGATATTGATGACAGATGGCTGATCCATATCTACGATGCCCAATGTGGAGATGTTATTCTGGTAAGAGGATTCCTCTTCGGCATTTGCTTGCATTTGTTCACCAAAGGTCTTCAGAATTTCTTCTTCGCTCATGGTGGAGAACATCACCTGAACCTGCTGTTGTTCCTCAGGAGACAACGTTGCCACATATTTGTTCACATCATCCATGGTCAGATTGTTCGCATAGTCGTCCATATCAAAAGGCATATTGGTAAAGATGTTGGTGTCAGGGTTGGCAAGCTGCGCTTTTGCAATTTCACTGTCATTGTTACCATTGACAATGTATTTGGTAAGTGCAGAGGTATATCCCACTGATCCACTGATGGAAGTAGCGCTGGCTTCAAGATTTGGACGAAGAATACCAACAACTTTCAGTTCAAGGCCATTATCAACCAGTTTGGTCATATAATTTTCATCTTTACGCATATCTTCCCAGACACCGGCTTCTTTGTCATATTTATAGTAATCGGTGTTCAGAACCAGTTTGAATGTAGTGCCGAGAATTTCATCATAAGTAAAGGAAGCCTGTTCAGATTCTTTGACATCATCACCACTCATGACAGCCTTCATTATTTCCTTGTATTCTTCTGGATTCATTAAACCTATGGAGTAGAGAGACATATCACTGATTTCGTTGTTTTCATCAACTATAAGCACTACCTCGTTATATGCGTCTTCATCCGGAAAGCGTCCGGAAAGAACATCATATTGAGATTCCAAAAGCTTTCTGTTGCCGAGCATTTCCTCAAAAACATCAATACTCATCATGCTTGGGGCACCGAAACCACTCATGTTGCCCATGCCACTACTGTTCAACAGTTCACTGGGATTTAATTGTAAAACGCCATCCGAGGTATCGGAACTGTAAATCTGCAAGTCTAAATCGTATCCATATTGGATGGAGGAAACATAATCGAGAATGTTTGATTCATCACTTTCAATATATTTCTTGAAAGCTCCTAAGTCGTTTGCCTTTGTTTCTTTACTTAGTGTAAAAAACATCCTCGTGGTAATATTATTAGAATATACTTTGTCAAGGTCATGATCCACGCCGTCTTCTGTATTCTTAAACATAAATTCAGACATCATGGAGGTCATATTCGTGTTGTTACTTTCAATGCTGACAGGATAGGTTGATAGAGTGTCTTTCTGCACGTTTCCAATATATGCGTTGATACCGCTGGAAAGTGCCAGTATTAGTGCGATTCCGATAATGCCTATACTTCCAGCAAATGAGGTAAGAATCGTCCTTGCCTTTTTTGTCTTCAGATTATTGAGGCTTAGAGATAATGCTGTTAGAAAGGACATGGACGTTTTACCCATATTTTTGTGCTGCGGAGGCACAGTTTGTTTTTCATTTACCTGACATGGGTTGGAATCGTCGGTTATATTTCCATCTCGCAGTTTCACAATACGGGTAGCATATTGGTCTGCCAGTTCCGGGTTATGTGTAACCATGATTACAAGTCTGTCTTTCGCTACTTCTTTCAGTAGCTCCATAACCTGTACACTTGTTTCACTATCCAAAGCACCCGTTGGTTCATCAGCAAGAAGGATATCCGGATTATTGACAAGGGCACGGGCGATTGCAACACGCTGCATTTGTCCGCCAGACATTTGATTCGGTTTTTTGTGAAGCTGATTACCCAGCCCTACTTTTTCAAGGGCTTCCACCGCACGTTTTCGACGCTCGCTCTTGGAAATACCAGAAATCGTCAGTGCCAATTCAACGTTTGACAATACTGACTGATGCGGAATAAGGTTATAGCTTTGAAAAACAAAACCGATTGTATGGTTTCGATAGGAGTTCCAATCGCCATCTTTGTACTTTTGAGTAGAGATACCGTTGATGATAAGATCGCCACTGTCATAGTTGTCGAGACCGCCGATGATGTTCAGCAATGTGGTTTTGCCGGAACCGCTGGGACCAAGAATGGCAACAAATTCATTATCACGAAGGTTCAGACTGACACCATCGAGGGCGGAGTGCACCAAATCCCCTGTGGTATATTTTTTACATATATTTTTGATTTGAAGCATATTGTGTCAACTCCTTTTTTGTTTGTCTTTATTGAGAATTTTTTTCAACAGAATCTATTCTACAATGCTTTCAAAAACTGAAAATAAACTCAGACAGTAAAAAATAAAATTTGAATTAGTTTATTTTAGGTTTATGTTCCCAGGGTATAATATCTATAAAGGGCAGGGCAAAGTAATCATGGACAGTGATGTTAAGTTTGTTTAAGCAGGGTTATTTATGATTATTTGACGAGCGAAGTCACCGAGGAACGTGAAAGGCATTTTGAGGTTTTGCTTGAAATTATGAAATATTTTCGAGTTTGACCATGACGAGAGAACAGTTCTGCTATTACTTACCAAAAGCAAAAATGATATAGGAGGAAGGATTTTATGTTCCAGATTTTAGTTGTAGAAGATGATAAAAACACCGCACGACTGATGCAGGCGGTGCTGAAACACGCAGGATATGAAGCGCTTCATGCGGAAAATGGTGTTGCTGCGCTGGAGCTGATGGATACGCAGCATATTGATTTGATTATTCTGGATATTATGATGCCGGAAATGGACGGGTATGAATTTACCAAACAGCTTCGCAGCTGTAAAGTTAATACACCGATTCTCATGGTAACAGCAAAGCAGTTGCCTGAGGATAAATGTAAGGGGTTTATTGTTGGAACGGATGATTATATGGTAAAGCCTGTCAACGAGGAAGAAATGCTGCTTCGTATCAAGGCATTGCTGCGCCGTGCACAGATTGTAAACGAACGTAAACTGCATATTGGCAAAGTTACACTAGATTACGACTCATTAACAGTTAGCAGAGAGAGGGAAAACCAGACACTGCCCCAAAAGGAGTTTTATCTGCTCTATAAGTTATTGTCTTATCCTGATAAGATTTTTACTCGCATTCAATTGATGGATGAGATATGGGGAATGGAGTCTGAAACGGTAGATACTACAGTAAATGTGCATATTACCCGTCTGCGTAAGCGGTTTGAAAGCTATCCTGAATTTGAAATTGTTGCTATTCGTGGTATTGGATATAAGGCGGTGAAGAAGTGTGAATAAATTTTGTAAAAAGCCAGGGAAGTTTCAGCTAGCGATGGTGTTTGCAGCTATTATTTTTATAATTATGTTATTGTCGACATCATTTCTAGTTGTAGTGTTTTTGATACTTAGCCATACTGGCTTGTATAATCCGAATCTTTCACGAGAGCCTATCATGCCGTTTTTGGGTTTTGCGATGATCAGTGTGCTTGTAGGAACAATCATTGCGATGATTTTCAGTCGTATTCCCCTTACTCCTTTGCGTGTAATTATTTCAGCAGTTGACAGATTGGCTGAGGGGGATTTCAGCGCGCGGATTCATCTAAAAGGGGCGGACGAATTACAAAAGCTGAACATAAGTTTCAACCATATGGCAGAAGAACTGGGAAGCATAGAAATGTTACGCTCTGATTTTGTCAATAATTTTTCCCATGAATTCAAAACGCCCATCGTTTCTGTACGGGGCTTTGCAAAAATGCTGAAATATGATGACCTTTCCAAAGAGGAGAGGGATGAATATCTTGATATTATCATCAGTGAATCAGATCGTCTTGCTGACCTCGCCACCAATGTACTGAATCTTTCAAAAGTAGAAAATCAAACAATCGTAACAGACAAAGTTTGTTATAATGTTAGCGAACAAGTCCGCAGAGTGGTTGCATTGTTGGAAAGCAAATGGACAAAGAAGAATATTGAAATTTCTTTTGATTGCGATGAAATTTTTCTGTATGGAAATGAAGAATTGCTTAAACAGGTGTGGATTAACTTAATTGATAATGCCATTAAATTTTCACCGGAAAATTCAACTATCGATATTTGTATTATTAATAAGCAAGGGAATATTATCTTCACTATTTCTGATCAGGGAAGCGGTATGAACTCAGAAACGGCAGCGCGCATTTTTGATAAATTTTATCAGGGCGATGCCTCTCATGCAACAAAAGGTAACGGTATCGGTTTGACGCTTGTCAAGAAAATTGTTGAACTCCATGATGGAAATATACAGGTTGTAAAAACAGATAAAAGTGGAACAACTTTTGAAGTGTATTTATCTTCAAACTTACATTAAATAAATAGAAAATAAAGCAAAAAAACTATTTGACAAAGTAAGATTATTAAGGTTATTATAGATATATAAAGTCTTTAATTGGAGGTGATCATGCGTTATGAAGTATTCAAAAGCTACAAATTATGCTCTTCATACCATGCTTTTTCTTGCAATGGACACACCAAATAAACTTGTGAGTGTACAGGAGTTAGCAGAAAAACAAAAAGTTTCTCCAACGTACTTGTCCAAAATACTGACCAAGTTAGTTAAGGAAGGAATGATCAATTCTTCTTCAGGTGTCAACGGAGGTTATTCTCTTAGTGAAAATTGGGAAGATATTTCATTCTTGGACATTATACATGCTATTGAAGGTAAATCATCTTTATTTGATTGCTGTTTAGAATCTCATTCAGAATGTGTTATAAAGAAAGTAATGCTTTCGGCGGAAGAAAAAATGGAGGAAGAGTTAAAGAATAGAAAAATATCAGATCTTGTTAAGAAAATATCTGTGGATTCATAATCCACTCTTATTTTTTACCTAATTACAGATATAAAGAGTCTTTAAAGTCTTTAATTATAAATTTGATTGATTATTGGTATGGATAAATATTAAATCAATTGAGTTAAATATCTTTTATCGATTCTAAATATAAGGCAATATTACGGAAAATCTATTCAACTGTTCCTATTGCGATAGTTAGATAAAAAGATTGATCTTTGATTGTTATTTCAGAAAATAATTTTAATCGTATCATTACAATTTAAAAATAAAAGTAATAAATAAAAGGAGGCAAGCTTATGCAAATCACACTTTACTTAATTATGGGTATAATTATAGGGATGTTTTTCCCTATTCAGGCATCTATAAGTGCTCGTTTAAGCTCTTATTCAAAAACACCTTTAACAGCTTCATTTATCGCATTTTCTTTAGGAACAGTAATACTGCTGGTTATAAATTTAATCATAGATCCTATAGGAATTACAGTTGGAATTGATTTTTCATATCCATTGTATGTTTTTATCGGTGGAGCAATAACTGGTGTTGGTTTTAATGTGGCTAATATCATTCTTTTTTCAAAACTTGGTGCTTCAGTTACAACGCTAGTAACCGTAACTGGGCAAATGATTGTAGGAATCCTAATCGATCACTTTGGGTGGTTCGGTGTACAAGCTAATCCGGTTAGCATTACTAGAACACTAGGGGTTGTTATTATGATTTTCGCCATTTCATTGGTTCAACCTAAAAAGAGAAAAGATTTAACTATGGCGTCACAAGAAGAAAAGAAGGATGGTAAAATTATTTGGATAATTTTAGGACTTTTAGCTGGATTTTTACCACCATTGCAAACTGCCATTAATGGAAAACTTCGTGTTGCAACCAGTTCTATTTTAGGGGCTACCTTTATTTCTTTTTTCGTTGGCACCATTATCTTGGCTACTTTGATATTGATTACTCAAAGTCGCTTAGAGTTTCCTATGTATGACACTGAAAAAAAGCGTATTCCTATTTGGACATATATGGGCGGTATCTTTGGCATATTTATTCTAACAGGCAACATTGTCTTGTTACCTGTACTTGGATCGGTTCTAACTACTATGATTTTCCTATTGGGTCAAATGATTATGGCATTAATAATTGATCAGTTTGGAATGTTTAATTTACAAAAAAGAAAAATTGATAGTAGAAGAATTGCTACTCTAGTATTGATGATGATTGGAATCATATTTGTTAAATTCTTATAATCTTACATTTAATACTAAGCATATGCTTAATATATTTGAAAAGCTACCAAGTTGTACTAACTTGGTAATTTTTTCTTAAAGCTATTATAGTTAAGATATTTATTTTTATAAAAAACTATAATAATAAAGGTCTTTTTTATATTTACTAGCTAATTCAAACTTTAGATTAAAATATTTATCTCTATAGTAAGAATAATTATTCATAAAATCTCTAAATAAAATTAAGTTTTCTCAATTTTTATCCCCATATTCAACAATATGAAGATTATGAGTATTAATGCCATCATTACATTTCCAAAAGAAAAACCTATTATTCATTCCTAATGAACCCTTAAAATGGTAACTTATAGACTTTATGTCATCTATTAATTGAAAGCTTCTATTTAAATCTATTATTGCTACAGCAATATCAATAATAAGCTTAGATGGCATATCAATAATTGATGTACTTCCAACATGCTGAATGTCAACAAGGTACTCTTTGGTACAGTTATATAGGTTAGCTTTTTCTTTCTCAAAGTATAATTTCCATTCTTCTGAATAGGGGCATAATGTTACTGAATCTCTAGGTATCCCCAACACATAAACTTACCTCCTCAAACTTCAAATATAAAACAATTACGCATATAATTATCTATTGTTTTCATAAGTATATTCCATTGTGGGATATATTTGTATATATCCGAAATTTTTTAAATCTAATATATTAATTTAAACTTTTATTTATTAAATGGAAAATTATATATGCAAATAAAGTAATAAAATCTTAAATTTTAAACTCATATCTGCATAATAATTGCTTTAATGTTGCAAGAATTGTATTTTTCTATTTAATTTAACATAATTATATTGTATAATAAAAATATTCTATTAAATGTAAATATTGGATATGAAGTTATTTAAATTTTTAATAACTAGTATTTAAGTATTTATATGAATCTAGAATATTGGAAATAAGCATTTCAGAGCTCAAGGAGGTGTAATAATGAGGTTTATCAAAAATGCTGTTTTAATTTTATCAGATGAGTTAATATTTGTTTTATTACATATTTAGACATTTAAAGTATATTTATATGATATATGTAAACCATATCATATTTAGACGGAGGAATAAGATGAAAAACATATTTAAAATAATAACATCACTTTTTATAATATTAACAATATCAGCTAATATTTCCTATGCAAGTGATTTCCCAGAAAGTAATAATTATGATAATTTTATAATTGAATTCATAGAAGAAACAAAAGGTAATTTTGATGATTGTACTTGGAACAATGGCTTTAATATTGATAACATAATAGAACTTTATGGTTTAGATGAGAACATAAGTGGATATATTTATGAGATTTCTTCCAATCAAAATAAAGCAGGCTTTGTAGAAATCAATATTATAACTGGACAACCTATAGTTACAGGTTTTGCATTTAACGATGAGCATGCTATTAATAAAATGTTAGATAGTAGTAAAATAAATCAAATAAATGATAAAATTTATGATATGGGTAATTATAATTATTTGGTTAAGGAGCGTAATACTGCTTTAAATGAAAGTGATACACTATATAACTTAAGAACTGGAGAAAAGGTAGAATCATTTATAGAACTTAAAAAACAATATAATGAATTATTACAGACAAAGAAAAATAATCTAAAAAATGAACTTAGCCAAACAAATTATAGAACAACAGCAACAGCAACAGAAGTAAAAAAATATGTAACAAATGCCAATTATGATATTCTTGTAGAAATGAAAGATTTTAGGGGATTATATATAGGCTCTTGGAAAGTGAATAATCATTGTGGGCCTACATCTGCCACTAATATTGTTAAATATTGGGCGAAAAAAAGAGGAGTAAGTAATTTGTATTATAGCGATGATGTATGGGTATTTAAATCTTTATGTGTAAATATGAAAACTAATATTAATAATACTACATCTATCAACAATGCATATGATGGGCTTTGGAGTTATGCTCAAGATACTAGAGGGGTAACACCAAGAAGCGGGGATATAGATATATATCCAGATTATTCAAAAACAAAATCTTTAATCGATAAAAACTTTCCTTTTATGATAGGATTAAAAGATTATGATGGAACTGTAGGTGGACACATTGCAACATGTTTTGGGTATTATGAAAATAATGGGATTAATTATTTAATAATTAATGATGGTTGGAGTAAAACTTGGACATTTCGCCCATTCAACTCTCTAAACATAATTTTTTATTCATATGCTGAATGGACTGGAAAATAGGGGGAAAAGGGTATGAAGAAAAAAATAGGGTTAATTTTAGCTTTAATAATAGCTGTTATTTTTCTATCTGTTAAACTATATCCAGTAGTTTTCTATGTAAATATGGAACATGAACTAGGAGTCAAATTTTCTGAAATTGACAAAATTACATTATGTAATGGTTCAACTGGTAAAAGTATTGAGATATTAGAAAAAAATGAGATAGATGAGATATTATCTAAATATAAGAATACAAAAGTAAAGAAAGAATTAAATCAAGAACCAAGGTTTGGTTTTTCCCTAGGCATCACTTTGTATAAAAATGATCAAAGGGTAGGCTATATCGATTCTCATGATAATTATGCACACATTTCTAGAAAAAATAGTGAAGTAAAATATTATACTGCTATAGATGCACCAAGTTTTGAAGCAATTGAAGAAATTGAAGAAAAATATAATTTAGATTAAGAAGTAGAATAAGTAAATCATATATTTTTTAAATATAGCTATGTATTCACATGTTAAATTGAATAAACAATAAGGAGAAAAGGGTACGAAGAAAAAAATAGGGTTGATTTTAACTTTAATAATAGCTGTTATTTTTCTATCTGTTAAACTATATCCAATAGTTTTCTACATGAGTATGGAACATGAACTAGGAGTTAAATTTTCTGAAATTGACAAAATTACATTATGTAATGGTTCAACTGGTAAAAGTGCTGAAATATTAGAAAAGAGTGAGATAGATGAGATATTATTCAAATATAAAAATACAAAAGTAAAGAAAAATTTGGATCAAAAACTAAGGGAGGGTTCTTCTCTAGGCGTCGCTTTGTATAAAAATGATCAAAAGGTAGGCTATATCGATTCTTATGATAGTGGTGCAAAAATTTCTAGAAAAAATAGAAGATTAAAATATTATACTGCTATAGATGCACCAAGTTTTGAAGTAATTGAAGAAATTGAAAAAAAGTATAATTTGAATAAGAAGTAGAATAAAGGAATGAATATTGCTTTGCGATATTCATTCCTTTAATTTTATAGACTGATTTTTATGCTTAATAATAAATTTGCCTGCTGCCATTGATGGTATCATTGATGGAGGTGGTCAGCCATTTCACAGCTTTCATCGTGTCTCTCTGTTCAATGTAATCACACAAAACAGCTGTGTTTTTGTGTAAAGATTCTAGGCCGTATAACCTACAAAAACGTTCCCATAATGATAAAATAGGAACTTTAAATGAGAAGAAAATTAGAGGCATCAGTGTGTTTCCAGAAAGAAAGGCAAGCTCATGCTGAAAACGAAAGGCTAGTTCAGAAGCCGCCTCTGGAGATTCTGCCTCTCCCATTTGTTT
Source organism: Clostridium sp. Marseille-QA1073 (assembly GCF_054863625.1). Taxonomy (NCBI): domain Bacteria; kingdom Bacillati; phylum Bacillota; class Clostridia; order Eubacteriales; family Clostridiaceae; genus Clostridium; species Clostridium sp. Marseille-QA1073. The sequence continues at coordinate 199,258 of NZ_JBSVQM010000004.1, forward strand.
TACATATCCTTTTAATATTGCAATTTCATCATCTGTAATCTTAGGAATACATAATTCTACTGCAAGACAGTCAAATGCAATTCTAAGCTCCAGAATAGAACGTATTTCTGCCTCTCTTAATATTCCACCATTATAATTCATAATGGAAATTAAAGTTTCTAAAGTTCCATTTCTACGATAATCAGCTACAAAGGTACCCACTCTTGGCTTAACTAGTAAAAAGCCTTTTCTTGCCAGTTCGGAAATACCAGCATTGACTACAGCTCTGCTGACTTGCATGGATTCAGCAAGTTCTCTTTCTGAAGGAAGCTTTTTTCCTATGGACAATTTGCCAGATAGAATCATAATCTCCAGTTCCTTAATAAATAATTCTTTTAACGATGGTGAACTCAATTTTTTAAACTCCATATGGTTTTATCACTCCTTTAAACTGGTTGTGGTATGTACAGAAACCAATAATAATTATAAGGTAATATTATTAAATAAACAAGAAAAAAATAGAAAAAAAGGATTAAAAACCATGTAAAATATTGCATATAGAGCATAATTATGTTAACATTTTATCAAAGCTATACCTGTTATACTGGTATGACCAGAGAAGTGGATATCATAAAATGGACAGTTCACTATCCTAGAATAGCGAAACTGGAGTAAATAAGGAGGAGATTTGGAATGTTTGTATTCAATTATGAAGGCGGTGCATCCGCAATTTCTGTGTGGCTTGTTTGGATATTAGTATTTGTTCTATTATTTGCTTTAAATGAAGTAACAAGAAGATCCAAGAAAGCAGGATTTTTATGTTTCATTATTATGCCTATTATACTTTCTGTTCTCTGGTTTACAGTATTGAGTGATACTACCTATACCGACTGGTTCCATCTTGCTAAGGTATATTCTTCTACTGCAGGTTGTATTGGCTTTTGGTGTATTCGTCATTTACATGGGAAAAATAAGAACACCGGGAAAGAATGGCGTCTTTCTGACAGTCGTTTTGCCCTTTGCTTCCCACCATTGATTCTTGCAATTAATATATGTGAAGCAGTAGTTCGTGACATCGAAGTAGGACTTAATTATGCACAAGGTGGATTTCTTGCTGATGAAGCAATGTATGTACTTGGAGGTCCATGGAATTTTATGAACGCAGCAGCAGGTATCATAAATATCATCGCTATTACTGGTTGGTTTGGTATATGTATACGTAAGAAAACTGAAAAGGATGGAAGTCAGGATATGTTATGGCCAGATATGATGTGGTTCTGGATTGTAGCCTATGATATTTGGAACTTTGCATACACATATAACTGCTTACCAGGTCATGCATGGTACTGTGGATTTGCGTTACTGTTAGTTCCTACCCTATGTGCATTTACCGTTGGCAAAGGTGCTTGGTTACAACATCGTGCCCACACATTAGCACTGTGGTGTATGTTTGCGCAAACTTTCCCATCATTTATCGATAGTGGAAAATTTGCTGTATCTTCCACATATAATACTACTGCACTAACTATATGGAGTTTTGCAGCATTATTAGTTAATATCGTAGTCTTAGTTTTTATGATTTATAAAACTATAAAAACTAAGAGAAATCCATATAAAGGGGAACTTTATATAGATATGAGTAGATATCAAGAAGTAAAATCATTTGCTGAATAATAAACTATTTGGGGGTTAAAATTATGGATAATTTTAGAGTTCTTGAGATTAAACAAAGTATTTTTGAAGACAATGATCAACAAGCTAGGCTGCTTAGAGAAGATTTGAAAAAGGAGAAAACTTTTCTACTTAATTTAATGTCATCACCAGGTTCTGGTAAAACCTCAACTCTTACAAGAACAATTAATGCTTTAAAGGATGAAATGAATATTGGGGTTATGGAAGCGGATATTGATTCTGATGTTGATGCCCATACTATTTCCGAAACCGGTGTAAAAGTAATTCAACTTCATACAGGTGGTATGTGTCATCTTGACGCAGATATGACAAAGCAAGGATTAATCGGCTTAGGAACTGAAAATATAGATTTTGCTATTTTAGAAAATGTGGGAAATTTGGTATGCCCTGCGGAATTTGATACCGGTGCATCAAAGAATGCAATGATTTTAAGTGTACCTGAGGGTGACGATAAACCGCTAAAATACCCACTAATGTTTTCTATTGTTGATGTTCTCTTGATAAACAAAATAGATGTATTGGAACACTTTAATTTTGATTTAGAAGCATGTAAGGAAAGAGCAAAAAAATTAAATCCAAATATTAAAATTTTTGAAATTTCTGCAAAAACAGGTAAAGGAATTGATGGATGGGTAGATTGGCTACGTACTGAAGTAAAAAATTGGAATGAGAATTAGTATTATCATAATCTCTATTGGGGGTAAATATTATGGCTAAAGAAAAAGTACTTGACCTTGCCAATCATATTAGTAACAAAAAACGGGGCTCAAAAAATGAAATTAAACCAACAGATCCAGAATATATGATTCTTGAACCGGTTGTTACAGAAGAAATGGCAGAAGTAGCACTTTGTATGAAGATACGTAAAAAAACAACTGCAAAAGAGCTTGCTTTACTCTGTGGTAAATCTGTAGAGAAAACCACTAAATTATTATTTGATTTAGCAGTGGCTGGTGTTTGCTTTGTCAATGAAATTGATGGAGTAGATCATTTCTGGTACGACACTTGGGTTCCAGGTATTATGGAAATGATGGTTAACAACAAAGAGAATGTTGCAAAATATCCTCAAATTGCAGAAGCTTTTGAGGCATATGGAAGAGTAAGAGGACCAAAGACCACAGGTAATTTTCCAGTAGGGGTAGGACTTATGCGTGTTATTCCTATAGAAAGGGCTATTGAAGGTGAAACTAGAAGAGCGTCTTACGAGGAAGTTTCTAAATATCTTAATGAAAACGATATCTTCACAGTTTCAGATTGTTCTTGCCGTACAGCAAGAGAAGTTATGGGAGAAGGCTGCGGTCATTTAAAAGAAGATATGTGTATTCAGATGGGGCATGCTGCTGAATACTATATCCGTACAGGTAGAGGTCGTCAAATTACCCGTGAAGAAGCTTTTGAAATTATTAAAAGAGCGGAAGAGAACGGTTTGATGCATCAGATACCAAATTTAGATGGTTCAGGAAAAACTCATGCAATTTGTAACTGCTGCGGATGTTCCTGCCTTTCCTTGAGAACTGCTGAGATGTTTATAAATGCTGACATGGTACGTTCAAACTATGTTTCACATGTAGATAAAGATAAATGTGTTGCCTGTGGAGAATGTGTACAGAATTGTCCAGTTAATGCATTACAATTGGGACAAAAGCTATGTTCTAAAACACCGGTTACTGAATCAATAACAAGAAAAGAAACTCCACGTGATACAGAGTGGGGTCCGGAGAAATGGAATCCAGATTATCGTATTAATAGAAAAAATGTAGTTGATACTGGCACGAGTCCTTGTAAAACAGAATGTCCTGCACATATTGCTATTCAGGGTTATATTAAGTTAGCATCTCAGGGAAAATATACAGAAGCCCTTGAACTTATAAAAAATGAAAATCCATTTCCAGCAGTATGCGGACGTATTTGCCCAAGGAAATGTGAATCTGCTTGTACCAGAGGAGATATTGATGAACCTATTGCTATTGATGACATCAAAAAATTCATTGCACAGCAAGATTTAAATATGGAACGTCGCTATGTACCTAAACGAAGACATGAATATGGCAAAAAAATTGGGGTTATCGGTGCAGGTCCATCCGGTCTTTCTTGTGCTTACTATTTAGCTATTGATGGTTATAAGGTAACAGTATTTGAAAAACAAAATGAACTTGGAGGAATGTTAACACTTGGAATTCCATCCTTTAGGCTAGAAAAAGATGTAATTAATGCAGAAATTGATATTTTGAGAGAATTAGATGTTGAATTTAAAACAGGTATTGAAGTTGGTGTGGACATAACTATTAGTGAATTGAGAAATCAAGGATATGAAGCCTTCTACCTCGCAATTGGTGCTCAATCAGGAAGAAAAATTGGTATTGAAGGTGAAGATGCACAAGGTGTTATTACAGGTATTGATTTCTTACGGAATGTAAATTTAGGTGACAACTCCAAACTTGAAGGAAAGGTAGTTGTAATTGGTGGAGGCAATGTTGCTATCGACGTTGCAAGAACTGCTGTAAGAGTTGATGCTTCAAAAGTAGATATGTTCTGCCTTGAAAGTCGTGAAGAAATGCCAGCTCTTGAAGAAGAGATTGAAGAAGCTTTATCTGAAAATATTACAATAAATAATTCTTGGGGGCCAAAGTCTATTATTACAGAAAATGGACGTGTTATTGGTATAGAGTTTAAAAAGTGCATTTCTGTTTTCGATAAAAATAGAAAGTTCAATCCTCAATATGACGAAAATAATACAATAATTGTTGATGCAGATCATGTATTGCTTTCAGTAGGCCAGGCAATGGAATGGGGTAACTTGATTACAGACAGCAAAATTGAATTAAATCCTAATAAGACAATCAAAGCTGATTCTGTTACATTACAGACAGGAGAGCCAGATATATTTGCTGGAGGAGATGTATTTACAGGTCCTAGATTTGCTATCGATGCTATTGCTTTAGGTAAAGAAGGGGCTATTTCAATTCATCGTTATGTCCATAAAGGACAGAGTTTAATTATTGGTCGTGACAGAAAAGAATATCATTCATTAAATAAGGAAGAGGCTATATTTGATGGATATGATACTATTCCAAGACAGAAAGCAAGTCATGAAAATGAAAATAAATCTAAAAAAACCTTCAAGGATTTACGTGGTACTTTTACAGAAGAGCAGATGAAAAAGGAAACAGAACGATGCCTTGGTTGCGGTGCTACTGTTGTAGATGAATTCCTCTGTGTAGGATGTGGCCAATGTACAACTAAATGTAAGTTTGATGCTATTTCACTTGTTAGAAAATATGATGGTGAAGGTGTAGCCTATGAAGATATGAAACCGGTAGTTGTTAAACAACTTCTTAAACGTAAAGGAAAAATTGCAGTTAAAAAGGTTAAGAATTTATTTGTGAATAACTAAGCGGAAGGCTTTTACCATTGAAAAGGATAGGTGATTAATTTGCATGAATTAGGTGTTGTAATTGAGGTTGTTAGGGTAGTAGAGAAAATTGCAAAAGAAAATCAATTAGCTAAAATTGATACATTGGTACTGCAAATCGGAGAGCTTTCATCAATGATTCCTATGTATATAGAGCAATGTTATCCCGCAGCAGTTGATGGTACAATATTAGAAGACACAAAATTAGAAATTGAGATATTACCAGGCAATGCTCTTTGCAAAGATTGTAACAAAGTTTTTAACCTTATTCAAAACCATAAAAAATGTCCAAACTGCGGAAGTATTCACTGGGAAATATTAAGTGGAAGAGAATTTTTTATTAAAGAAGTAATAGCCTGCTAAAATAAAAATTAGAAGACCTCTTTTAGTTATTATAATGACTAAAGGAGGTCTTTAAATTCTTCTTAACGATATCTGTAGTGTCAGAACTCAAATATAATATTTGCAAGATAAGAAGCTTTACTTAAACTTAATGATATGAACCCTATATAGATATACCAGTTCTAAATTTAATTTATCTCTAAAAATAGTTCGCATTTTTTGGTATTATATTTGAAACTATTGAATTCAAAATTCACAGTTCACAATTCACAATTATGGATATTTCTCAGTAGTAACTGAGAAATTTAGAAGTGATTATATTTGAAGTTACGCAGTAACTTATTATAAAGAGACTAGCAAATATAGTCTCTCCTTAGTGCTAGTTAAATTTATTAGTGTTGTTCCAAACTATACCTGCCTTAGGGGAACCCTAAAGGGTTTCACTACTGTTCCCCAGAGGTGGAGAATTAGCAATTCTATTGCTAGCTAAAAAATCCATTAAAGAAATTATTTTGATCAAAAATAATTTCAACCTTAATTGTGAATTGTGAATTGTGAATTGAAATGCTCAAAGGTGTAGTTATATTTAGCTATATATTAATTTTTAAGGTAGTTTATCTATATATTGCTATTTGCTTATTCTATACTATTAATAATTTTTGCTATAACATGAAATATTGTTTTTAATTATATAGATTCATTAAGCTCATTTGTATAGAAATACTTTTTTTACACATAATAGATTTCATGTAAAAGAATATATAAGAAAGAAGTCTTCAAAATAGAGTTGGAGCAATTTAAATGTGTAATATATTTACTTATTTGTAAGTGGTAGTTTTTTAATGTTCATGAATAAGACATAAGAATGGTATTTATTTTTATATCTAAAAAGTTATATTTCAATACTTAAAGTATATGCTGATTTTACAATTATAGTAAAAAGGAGAATATAGGTGTATGTTAATTAAGGACTATATCGCACAGGATAAAAGCATTGACAACACTCACGCTTTGTTGCAGGAAGGATATTTGTTTATCAAAAATAGAGTTGATAAGTATCAATCTGACATGTTTGAAACTCGCTTATTAGGACAAAAGGTAATTTGCATGACTGGTAAGCAAGCAGCAGAGTTATTTTATGATCAAGAACGGTTTCAGCGAAGTGGTGCAGCACCTAAGCGGATACAAAAAACACTGTTTGGAGAGAATGCAATCCAGACTATGGATGGACAAACACATATTCATCGAAAGAATCTTTTCATGTCACTTATGACCCCGCCACATCAAGAGAAATTAGCTGAACTTGTAATGGAGAAATGGGAAACTGCTATAGGTAAATGGCAAGTTAGCAAGAAGATTGTGCTTTTTGATGAAGCAAAAGAAATTTTATGCCAGGTAGCATGTCAGTGGGCAGGAGTTCCACTACATGAATCAGAAATAAAGAATCGGGCAGAGGACTTTAGTTCAATGGTTGATGCCTTAGGGGCGGTTGGACCACGGTACTGGAAAGGGAAAATGGCAAGATATAGAACTGAAAAGTGGATACAGGGGATTATCGAAGATGTTCGCTCTGGTAGAGTGGAAGCTGAAGAATGTTCAGCATTATACGCTATGGCTTTTCATAAGGAGCTTGATGGTAGTCAGATGGATACTCAAATGGCGGCTATAGAACTTATTAATGTATTACGACCCATTGTTGCTATTTCAACCTTTATTACCTTTGCAACCTTAGCTTTATATGAGCATCCAGAATGTAAAGAAAAGTTGCGTTCTGGTGACAATAACTATCTTGAAATGTTTGTGCAAGAAGTCCGCAGGTACTATCCTTTCGGTCCTTTTATTGGTGCAAGAGTGCGAAAGGATTTTATATTAAATGAATACGAATTTAAAAAAGGAATGCTCGTGATACTTGATATGTACGGTACTAACCATGATTCACGTATATGGGAAAAACCTGATGAATTTAATCCAGAGCGGTTTAAAGAGTGGAAAGGAAGTTTATTTGATTTTATCCCTCAAGGTGGAGGTGACCCTTCTAAGACACACCGTTGCCCAGGCGAGGGTATTACCATAGAAATTATGAAAGGAAGCTTGGATTTCCTTGTTAACAAAATTGAGTTTGAAGTCTTAGAGCAGGATTTAAACTATAGTCTGGTAAGAATACCTACATTGCCGAAAAGTGGATTTATCATAAGTAATATTAAAAGAAAGTTTTAAAATGTGAGTATATAATTTTCAATTGTTTAAGTTTGCGACGTGACATATATTTAAATGTGTCATACGTCATTAAAGAGAAAAATTTAATAATTAACTTTAAAACACATCCAAATATTGCAATAAGTTGGATGTGTTTTTTATGCAATAAAACAAATTTAGTTTAAAATAAAAATTGAAAATTTATATATATTTTTTATATCTAATTTACTTTAAAATACACACATAAAAGACATATCTTATAAATATAAACTAAAAATATACTCTTTAATATGTTAGTTAATAAGGAATGATGAAATGATAAGGATAGAAAATGAATATTAGGACGCAAGTAATGGAGGTTTATTCACATTCTTTTGTATCATTTTAGAATTGATGCGAGTAAATTAAGACTAATATTAGAAAGTGGAAATATAAGTGAATAATTATTAGAAAGAGTATTTACAATCTTCTGACAAAGGAGTATGATGTGTCTATAATAGTTGATGTAATGTAGACATACTTTCTACATGATTAGGAAATATAGATGAATGATTGAGTTAAAACTTACAACAAATAGCTTAGTTTCACTAGCTAATTCAAAATTTTATGAAAATAATTTATTCGTTATAGGTATTAATGATAAATTGTACTTGAGGCAGTTTAAATTTATATCAATAAGAATGGTCACAGGGGAAAACTTCTCTGTGTATTAGAATGAGGGGGTATTATGAAGGGAGCAATAATTGTAGCAGCAGGCATGTCATCTAGAATGGGTGAGTTTAAGCCCATGCTACCGGTAGGCTCTATTACAATGATTGAACGGATTATTCATACAGTGGAAGCAGCTGGTGTAGAGTATATTGTGGTTATCACCGGAAATAATGCCGAACAGCTGGAAAATAAACTTCGTCATATGGGAATAATCTTTTTAAGAAATGAAGATTATGCTCATACGGACATGTTTGAATCAGCCAAAATTGGATTAGAACATTTGAAAGACAAATGTGAAAAGATTATTTTTACTCCAGTGGATATTCCTCTATTTACTGTTGAAACTGTAAGATTGCTATTACAATCAGATGCCATGGTTGCAATACCTGTTTTCCAAGGGAGGAATGGTCATCCAATTCTATTGAATTGTAAAGTTTTAGATAACATTTTATCTTACCAGGGACAAGGTGGTCTTAGAAAAGCCATTAAGAATTGTGGTTATAATAAGACATTAATTAAGGTAGATGATAGAGGAGTTTTAATGGATGCAGATACCAAAGAAGATTATGAAGAGACATTAAAATCTCACACAAATCAGCTTTTTAGAGCACAGATAAAAATAAGGTTAGCGAAAGAAACACCATTTTTTGATTCTAGTTCTGCTAGTTTAATGAAACAGATTCAATATACTGGTTCGGTACGGTATGCTTGTCAGAACCTAAATCTATCTTACAGTAAAAGTTGGAATATGATAAAAAACATGGAGAGGGAGTTAGGGTTTAAGGTAGTAAATAGACAACAAGGTGGTATAGGCGGAGGATACACTACTTTAACAGAGAAAGGATCAAAACTTTTAGAACGCTATGAGTGCTTTGAGAAAGAGATTAATGAAATTGTTGATGAAAAGTTCAGAGAATATTTTATGGAAGATATTTTAAAAAAAACGTAATAAAATAATAAAGCAAATTTTTTTAAAAGCGAGTTGTATTGAAAAACAATTCGATATTTTACTATGAAAATGAAATATTTTTAGAACAAAATATGATAAGGAGTAATCAGAGATGAATAAAAACATCTATGTACAAGTTCAAGAGGCTTTACAAAAGGGACAAAGAGTAAATATTGTGACAACCTTTTCAGGACAAGAAGGCAGAATTCATGATGACCTATCAAAAAAGCTTATATTAGATGAGACAACAGGAGAATCTATCATAAAACCTGTTGCTCTTAAAGAAGATAAAAGTATATCTTTTTATGAACCCATTGCTTTAAAGGATAGACTGATTATATTTGGAGGCGGTCATGTTGCACTACCTTTATGCGAATTTGCATCTAAGACAGGCTTTCATGTAACTGTGATAGACGATAGGCCAGAATTTGCAAATCATCTACGATTTCCATGGGCTAGTGAAGTAATTTGTGAGGGTTTTAAAGCTGCATTAAAAAAGTTATCTATAAAAGATACAGATTATATTACCGTTATAACCAGAGGACACCGTTATGATGCAGATTGTTTGAGATATATATTGGGACATGCTCAACCATTTTATCTAGGGATGATAGGATCAAAAAGAAGAGTAAAAGGCCTTTTTCAGATTTTAGAAGAAGAGGGATATGACAGAGATAAAATTGATGAGATTTGTTCACCTATTGGACTGGATATTGGAGCTGTTCTTCCAGAAGAGATTGCTGTGTCAATTTTAGCAGAATTAATTTCATATAAACGAGGAAGCAATATTCGAAGAAGTAATGGAAATTTGAAAAAGAATGTTGTTAACTCTGACTTAGATTCTGATGTTATCACATATTTAGCTTCATTAAAAGAACCTGCAGCTATTGTAACCGTAATGAGTACAAAAGGGTCTACTCCAAGAAGTATAGGTGCTAAGATGGCTGTTAATTCATATGGAAAAATATATGGAAGTATTGGTGGAGGATGTGCTGAAAAAGACATTATAAATATAGCAATTCAACTTATAGGAACAGGAAGATATCAAGTGGTACATCAAGATTTAACAGGAGAAATTGCTGAAAACGAAGGCATGGTCTGCGGAGGAACCATGGATATTCTTATAGAAGATTTTAATATTAATTGATTGGAGAAAAGGGTTATGAAATTAATAAAAACAGAAGATGCAGTGGGACATGTTCTATGCCACGATATTACCCAGATTATTCGTGGTGTTACAAAGGATACTATATTTCGAAAGGGTCATATCGTTACTAGGGAAGATATTGCTGTATTATTAAGTGTTGGAAAGGATCATCTTTACATATGGGAAAACAAAGAGGAAATGCTTCATGAAAATGAAGCAGCAGAGATATTATGTTCTATTTGTCGAGGAGCTCATATAGAGAGATCAGATGTTAAAGAAGGTAAAATTGAGCTAATTGCCTCATGTGACGGACTTCTTAAAATAGATAATGAAAAATTAAAACAAATCAATAGTTTAGGCCAGATGATGATTGCCACAAGACATGGTAATTTTCCAGTACAAAAAGGGGATAAATTAGCTGGAACTAGAATTATTCCTTTAGTAATTGAAAAAGAGAAGATGGAAGCAGCAAAGAGATTATGTGGAGAAGAAGCTATATTAAATGTATTGCCATTTTCTAATAAAAAGGTTGGAATTATTACTACTGGCAATGAAGTGTATTATGGAAGAATACAAGATACATTCACCCCTGTTTTAAAGGAAAAACTGGAGGAATATGATGCAAAGGTTGTAAAACATGTTATTTTAGATGACAACCATGAGAAGATAACCATGAACTGTTTAAAAATGATTGACGAAGGTGCAGATATTATTCTTTGTACTGGAGGAATGAGTGTGGACCCAGATGATAAAACTCCTTTAGCAATTAAAAATACTGGTGCAAAGATAATATCCTATGGTGCCCCTGTTTTGCCTGGTGCTATGTTCTTATTGGCATATTATAAAAACACTATACCAATCCTTGGACTTCCAGGATGTGTGATGTATTCTAAGAAAACAATCTTTGATTTAATTCTTCCAAGAATTATGGCAGATGATAAAGTTACTGAAGAGGAACTTGCAGCATTAGGGCAAGGAGGATTATGTTTGTCTTGTCCAACCTGTATATTCCCAAACTGTGGATTTGGAAAAGGGGTATAAATATGGAATTTACACATTTTGATTCTAGGGGTAATGCAGTAATGGTAGATGTTGGCGAAAAGCCGGACACTTTACGAGAAGCAATTGCTAAGGGAAGTATTCATATGAGTAAGGAATGTCTTGAGAAAATTGTAAACAGAACTGTAGAAAAAGGTGATGTATTAAGCGTGGCTAGAATTGCCGGAATTATGGGAGCAAAGCGAACTTTTGAATTAATTCCCTTATGCCATGTTCTAAATCTAACAAAATTAGAAATTGATTTTGAGATAAAGGAAGAGAGTAGCGAAATTGAAGCATGTTGTATTGGGAGAACTTATGGAAAAACCGGAGTAGAAATGGAAGCTCTTACCGGGGTATCTATTGCACTTCTTACAATTTATGATATGTGTAAAGCTGTAGACAAAACCATGGAGATTGGAAATATTCGTTTAAGCCAAAAATCTGGAGGAAAAAGCGGATTATTTCAGAATCCTAAAGAGGTATGATGAAATGGAAAGGTGCAAGTGTTAATATGATTGATTCTTATGGAAGAATAATTGATTATATGAGAATTTCTATTACAGATAGGTGCAATCTTCGGTGTAAATACTGTATGCCAAATGGAATTGAATGGACCTCCATGAAGGAGATACTAACTTTTGAAGAGATTGAAAGGATTTGCAAAAGTGCAGCTTCTCTTGGCATTCATTCCATAAAGATTACAGGAGGGGAACCGCTTGTAAGGAAGGATTGTGCAAAGTTAGTTAATATGATAAAGAAAATACCCGGTATAGAGAAAGTAACCATAACTACCAATGGAGTTTTACTATCTCAATATATTGAAGATTTGATAGCAGCAGGAATTGATGGTATTAATGTTAGCTTAGATAGTCTAAAGCCTAATATATTTTATGAGATAACAGGACTAAGTGCTTTAGATAAAGTTATAGAAGGAATGAAAATAGCAATCTCAAAAAAGATTCTAATTAAGATAAACAGTGTATTAATGGAAGAAAAAAATAGTGAGGAATGGAGACAATTAATTCAGTTCTCAAACAAGATGCCTGTAGATGTAAGATTTATTGAGATGATGCCAATAGGTTATGGAAGAAAATTTAAAGCAGTTAATAATGAAGAATTATTATTTAAAATAAAACAAGAATATCCAAGCATAGAAAAAGATATGAAAAAACATGGTAATGGCCCTGCTATTTATTATCATATTCCAGGATTTCAAGGCAGCATCGGATTTATCAGTGCAATGCATGGTAAGTTCTGTGAAGGATGCAATCGAATTAGGATTACGGCAACAGGCTTTATGAAACCTTGTTTGTGCTATGATAGCGGAGTTGATCTTAAAGAAGTTTCAAGAAATGGGAGTCAAATGGAATTATTAGATACCATGAAAGAAGTTATTAAAAACAAACCAAAAGCTCATTGCTTTGAACATATTGAGAAGATGACTGAAGAAAAAGCTATGGTTAAAATCGGAGGATAAAATTGAACTGAAATTCTAGATGAAAGGTTAGATAAATCATATGGGAATAATAAAAGGAATATGTATCAGCGAAAAGCGAGGTACTAAAAAACGAGAGATTGAAGAGGCAACTTTTATAGAAAATTGGGGAATTGAAGAGGATGCTCATGCTGGTAATTGGCATCGTCAAGTAAGTCTTCTTTCCTTTGACAAAATTGAAGCATTTAGGGAAAAAGGGGCAAACGTTTCTTTGGGGGATTTTGGAGAAAATCTTATTGTGGAAGGTTTTGATTTTAGAAAACTACCTGTCGGTACTAGATTTCATTGTGGAGAAGTAGTTCTTGAGATGACTCAAATCGGAAAAGAGTGCCACAGTCATTGCCAGATATATAAAGCAATGGGAGACTGTATAATGCCAAGAGAAGGTGTATTTGCAAAGGTAATACATGGGGGAAAAATAAAAGTAGGGGATGAAATGACCATGGAATTACCTTCTGTGGATGCAAAACTTACTGCGGCAGTTATTACATTAAGTGATAAGGGCTTTAAGGGGGAGAGGGAAGATGAAAGTGGTCCTGCAATTGTTACTATACTAAAAGAAGCAGGTTATGAGATTGTGGAAACCATAATTCTTCCAGATGAACAAAAAGAAATTGAAAGAAATCTAATTCGATTGGTGGAGCAAAGACAGGTTAATTTAATATTAACTACAGGAGGAACGGGATTTTCTACTAGAGATTGCACGCCAGAGGCAACTATGGCAGTTGCTACTAGAAATGCTCCAGGCATTGCAGAGGCAATTCGATATGGTTCAATGAATATTACAAAAAGAGCTATGTTAGGCAGGGGAGCATCTGTTATTCGCAATGAAACAATTATAGTAAATCTTCCAGGAAGCAAAAAAGCTGTAATGGAAAGCTTAGGATTTATCATAGATGAGCTAGAACATGGAATTAGAATTTTAAAAGGATCTAGCTCAGACTGTGCAAGAAAATAAAATATTGATGGGGGTAAAAAAATGAAAAAAAATCGTTTAGTTAAGGGGATAGCAGCGATGTTAGCTGCAATGGTTGTGATGACAGGATGTTCAAGTGCCAAGAATAATACAGCAGAGAATGAAACGAAAGAAAAGGTTCATGAGGATGTAACTATTATGCTGGCTGCAGCAGCAAGTCTGGAGAATGCATATAAGGATAAAATTATTCCAGCATTCCAAGAAAAGTATCCATGGGTTAAAGTTGAAGGTACTTATGATAGTTCAGGAAAGTTACAGAAACAGATTGAAGAAGGACTGGATGCAGATGTATTCATGTCTGCTGCTACAAAACAAATGAATGCACTAAAAGATAAAAAGCTGGTAGATGAAGGTACTATTGTAGATGTATTAGAGAATAAGGTAGTATTAATTGTTCCAGCAGATGAGGATTCAAATGTAACAAGTTTCAAAGACATTACCAATACAAATATAGTTGCAATTGGAGATCCTGAAAGTGTACCGGCAGGACAATATGCAAAAGAGGTATTAACTAATCTAGGCACTTGGGATGCTGTAAGTTCAAAGGTAAGTCTTGGGACAAACGTAACGGAAGTTTTGAACTGGGTTGCAGAAAAAAGTGCAGATGCAGGTATTGTATATGGCTCTGATGCTATTAGCACAGATAAGGTTAAGATAATTGCAGAAGCTCCAGAAGAAAGCTTAAAAACAAAAGTAATATATCCTGCAGCTGTAGTAACAAATTCTAAAAAGAAAGAAGCAGCGCAGCTTTTTGTTGATTTCCTTACTTCTGATGAAGTAAGTACAATCTTTAAAGAATATGGTTTTACACCAAATAAATAATGGAACTATAGAAAATAAATTAGCCTGCATAGGGTAAATAGAGTTATATAAAATAATTAAAGCTTATATTATAGTAATTAAAACCACTAGATTTACAATTCATAAATTTGAATTGATTTTGTAGCGGCGAACAGTGTTCGCCACATACCTAGCAAATGCATTGCTAGGTATAAATATATTAAAGAAATTATTTTGCTTAAAAATAATTTCATCCTTAATTGTGCATTTTGCATTGTGAATTGTGCATTGACTTAAGTTGTGAATTAAAATAAGTAAGGAGCGCACTATGGATATATCACCAATTTTGATTTCTATAAAAACCGCTGTTGTTTCAATTATAATTACATTTTTTTTAGGCATATTGGTAGCAAGGGCAGTGATTGGATTAAATAATAAAAAAAGTAAAATGATATGGGATGGAATCTTGACTATGCCTATGGTGCTGCCTCCAACAGTGGCAGGCTTCTTTTTACTTCTTATCTTCGGAGTAAATGGACCAGTTGGTAAATTATTTATTGATTATTTTGATGTCAAGATTGCATTTTCGTGGACGGCAACTGTAATAGCAGCAGTTGTTATCTCTTTTCCGCTAATGTACCGTTCCGCAAAAGGAGCATTTGAACAAGTAGATGATAACTTAATGGATGCGGCAAGAACACTTGGAAGATCTGAGTGGTGGATATTTTGGAAAGTACTATTGCCCAATGCTTTGCCCGGTGTAGTATCTGGTGGAATCCTTGCTTTTGCAAGAGGATTAGGAGAATTTGGTGCAACTGCAATGATTGCAGGTAATATTGCAGGTAAAACTAGAACCTTATCCTTGGCAGTTTATTCTAACGTGGCAGCAGGAAATATGGATAATGCGTACCAATATGTTTGGATTCTTGTTGTCATATCTTTTGCTATTGTGGTATTAATGAATTATTTTACTGTAAAGCAATATAATAAACGGCGAAAATAGTGAAATATATTTTAGAAAGCAGTGAAGGAAAGGAATAGCTCTAAAAAACTTTATATAGGGTTTCCTAATGAAAATTTAACTTATGCATAATTTTAATTTCCATAACAAAATTTTTTTTCTATGAATGAAAAATTAAGAATGAAAGATGAAGAATTATGGCTAAAACTTCACGGTTAAGACATTTGAAGTTTTTTGAGAATAAATTTTATTTTAAGAAATTTACTACGGGTTAATTTCATCCTAAATTATTAATCCTTAATTTTTAAGGGATTAAACTGCTTTTATAGAAAATTTATTTTCCAGAGTATATATTAAGTTTTCACATTGTATCCCTATATTAGATAAGGGGCATAATCCATTATTTAAAACCAGAGAACTCAGTGAGAAAGATAAATACTTTCATACTGAGTTTATATTAAATTATCTTGTTTTCAACTGATGCGGAGGGATAAGTTATGTCATTACAAGTAAAGATAAAAAAGAAGTTAAAAGAATTTATGTTAGATATAGAATTTGAAGCATCCCCAGGCTGTCTTGGAATTCTCGGAGCATCCGGCTGTGGTAAAAGTGTTACATTAAAATCAATTGCAGGAATTATTACACCAGATGAAGGAACAATTATATTAGATGGGAACTATCTCTATGATTCAAAGACAAAAGTAAATCTGCGTCCTCAGAAGAGAAGAGTTGGTTATCTATTTCAGAATTATGCTTTGTTTCCTAATATGACTGTAAGGGAGAATATTGGAGTAGGTCTTGTTAGTTCAAAATTATCTACTGAAAATAAAAATAATAGGATAAATCAATTAATTAGGCAATTTCATCTAGAAGGTTTAGAAAAAAGATATCCGGTAAATCTATCAGGTGGACAGCAGCAAAGAGTAGCATTAGCCAGAATTATAGCATATGAACCATCAGTAATCCTTTTAGATGAGCCATTTTCAGCAATGGATTCTTATTTGAGAGAAGAACTCCAAATTGAACTATCAAAACTTTTAAAAAGCTTTGATGGAATTGCAATTATGGTAACCCATGACAGAGATGAGGTATATAAATTAAGCAATGAACTTATGGTTATTGATTATGGAAGTATTATAGCTAAGGGCGAAACAAAAGGATTGTTTGAAAATCCTGTAAAATATCAAGTTGCAAAACTAACAGGATGCAAAAATTTTTCAAAGGCAACAAAAACAGGAGAATATAAAGTAAGGGCATTAGATTGGGGAGTTACTTTAAAAACAGGCAAAAGAGTTCCAAATAATCTATCCGGCATTGGAATTCGAGCTCATGATTTTTATCCTATCACAATAGAGGATGAAAAAAAGATTGGACAAAGTGTTAATATAATAAAGGTAAATCCACTAAATATGGTTGAGGCACCATTTGAATACAATATTATCTTTTCTAGCGGAGAATTAAACCATAGTTTTGAATCAAATAAAATATACTGGAAAAGAGAAAAAAAGATTGGTGAACATAATAATACTGAATTTTTACCCCAATATCTTGGTGTAGATAAGAATGATATTTTACTAATTGAATAAGAATAAAATAATTTAAAATACAATGATTAGGATATATTTTATGTTTATGCATGCTACATATCCAACAAATTAACTTTGAGAAAATGAACTATAAGCTGGTATTTTTACTGTTTAGAAGTGATAAAAAATAATAATGGAGGATGGAATAATGTTACATATAAGTGAAACAGAAGAAAATGAATTAAAAGATATTAAGAGATATTTACATCAACATCCTGAAATTTCAATGAAAGAATATAAAACAACTGAGTTCTTAAAAGAAAAACTCATATCATTGGGAATTGAGTTGCAAGATATGAGTATGGATACAGGAGTAGTAGGCATATTAAGAACGGGAAAATCAGGACCGGTGGTTGGACTACGTGCAGACATTGATGCAATCAAATGTCATGAGATGGCTGATGTAAAAGATAAGTCTTTAATAGAAGGACTAATGCATGCTTGTGGTCATGATTTTCATACTACAGCACTATTAGGTGCTGCTAAAATTTTGTCAAATATGAAAGATGAATTAAAAGGTGATGTTGTATTTATCTTTCAGCCGGCGGAAGAAATTACATCAGGTGCCGAAGAGCTAATTAAGCATGGTTTGTTTGACAAGGTGAAGATAGACTATATATTTGGACTTCATAATCGTCCTGAGATTGAAACTGGGAAAGTTGCTGTAAAAAAAGGAAGTTTAATGGCTGCAAAAGATAATTTTACAATTGTTCTTCGTGGAGTAGGAGGTCATGGAGGAATGCCTCACTTAACTATTGATCCAATTGTATGCGGAGCAAGTATTATTAATTCAGTTCAAACTATTGTAAGTCGCAATGTAGATCCATTAGATGCTGTAGTAGTATCAATTTGCTCCATCCATGGAGGTACGCCGGAGAATCTCATTGTAGATGAAATTGTTATGACAGGATCTATTCGTGCTTTATCCAATAAGGGAAGAGATACTGCAAAGGAGAGACTTGCAGCTATTATAGAAAATACTGCACTTACCTATGGATGTAAAGCAAGTCTAAGCTATGACGGAGATGTACCACTTCTACATAATTCCGAAAAAATGTATCACCTTGCATGTGAAGCTGCGAAAAGAGCTATGGGAGAGGAAAGTGTAGTTGGTACTGACCCTTGTCTAGGTTCAGAGGATTTTGCTGTCTATTCGAAATTTGTCCCAACTTTTTTCTATTGGTTAGGTGTAGGAAAAGAGGAGGGAAGTGCACCTTGGCATAATGCTTATTTCGCTACAGATGATAATGCACTAAAATATGGTGCCTTATTATTAGCACAAAGTGTAATTGTAGCACAGGAACAAAATAAGTAATTAATTTTCGAAAAGTCATGATATAGATATACCACTCTTAAATTTAATCTATTTCTGAAAATAATTAACACTTGGTGGTATCATTCCTAAAACTACTAAATTCAAAATTCACAGTTCACAATTCACAATTTCGGATATTTCTCAGTGGTAACTGAGAAATATCCGAATTACTAATTGTTAATCCTTAATTTTCAAGGATTTAAGCCATTTTTTGAAAAATTATTTTTTAGAGTATATTTTAAAGTTTCATATTGAATGCCTATATTACGACATAGTCTTAAAACAAGCTAATAAAAAACATCTCGCAATAAAAAGCGGAATAAATTCTATTGGGAAAATCATATTTAGTTTTTGTGGCAATTAGATAAAATAAGTTTGCTTTTTGCCCTATTTATGATATTTTCCTGTACACTCTACGATATCAATCTCAATCACAGCAGTCCCCTTAATCATGTTATCAGGAAGCGCTTTCCCAGCAAATTGTGGCGTGTACTTTTCAACCAACTTATTCAGCACTTCACGTTTATAATCCAAGTCCTCAAGTAGCGAAGCGTTTCCGACAATCACAACACTATTGTACTCTGCTTCAGTATCACAGGCATTTTCGATATTGTCAGTCAAGAGACCAAACAATTCATCAACCTCAAAGCATGCTTTGGAGTTTCGGTTTACATTATCGATTTTTTGTCCCTTTGGTAGACCATGCATATAAATTTTATTATTATAGTAAACAAAGTGCATAGCAACCACATATGGATAGCCACTCTCATTGATAGTAGCGAATCGTCCGATATCCGCACGATGAAGTAGCTCGTCAATTTGCTCCGATGTTAATTGAAATTTTTTCATTCTATATTGCATAATTTCATTATCCTCCTTGTATTTTGAACTTGATCGTCATTCAAGAATAAATATGTACTTGAGATACAATCAAACATATTATATCTTATAAGTGTACCTGTTAAAAGATACACTTATAAGATATAATATAGGATACACTTTGATATAAGGATGGTTATAATTATATGATTTATATTCAAGAAAATTCAGATGATCCAATATATCTCCAAATCTATCATCAGGTCAAAAAAGATATTGAACAAGGAGATATTACACCTGGAGAAAGGCTTCCAGGTATTCGCACACTAGCTCAAACATTAGGTGTTGCACGCAATACTGTTAGTCAAGCTTATACTCAGCTGGCTGTGGAGGGATATATTCAAGCAAGACATGGATCAGGTTTTTTTGTTCTAGACACTTCAAGTAAATTTACGGAGAGGAATTACGTGCCGCAGGATATAAATACTTCATCTATTGAAAGAGCAGAAC
Organism: Clostridium sp. Marseille-QA1073; assembly: GCF_054863625.1. Lineage (NCBI taxonomy): Bacteria > Bacillati > Bacillota > Clostridia > Eubacteriales > Clostridiaceae > Clostridium > Clostridium sp. Marseille-QA1073. The sequence continues at coordinate 219,169 of NZ_JBSVQM010000004.1, forward strand.
TGAAGCAATCTGCAAGTCTATATGATTTTCAGTATGGTACATTTCCTTATGAGCAATTTCCTTTTAAGTTATGGCGAAAATACACCTCTCAAATTCTCTTATCATCGCAAAAAGAAGTATTTAATCAGTATCCAGATAATCAGGGTGATTTGTTGTTACGACAAGAAATCAAAAAACACCTGCATAGATCAAGAGGTATGATTTGTTGTGAAGAACAAATTATCGTTGGCTGTGGACTACACTATTCATTAGATATTTTGTGTACTATTCTGCGAAAAGAAAATAACACGATTGCTATGGAGGAGCCTGGCTATAATGGGGCAAGGGATGTATTTATAAATAATAATTATAATCTACATTTGCTCCCAGCCAGTAAAGAAGGTCTTAGCATCTCATCCATTTACCGTTCTGACGCATGTGCTGCCTATGTAACACCTTCACATCAATTTCCTTACGGAACCGTGATGCCAATTTCTCAGCGCAAGGAGCTACTTAATTGGGCAAATGCTAATGATGCATATATTATTGAGGATGATTATGACAGTGAGCTCAGATATGATGCCAATCCGGTGCCGGCACTCCATTCCCTAGATACCAACGACCGTACTATTTATATTGGAACTTTTTCGAAGTCTCTTTCTCCTTCGCTACGGATGAACTATATGGTGCTGCCAGTACAGCTGCTGACTATATATTGTAGTCTGTTCTGTTCCTACAATTCCCCCGTATCATGGTTGACACAACGTGTTTTAGGCGAATATATGATGGATGGAAATTATGAGCGCCATATTAGAAAAATGTGCATCACATATAAAAGGCGTCATGATGTATTTGTACAGGAAGCAACAAAAATGTTTAGAAACAAAGTAATTCTACATGGTCGCGGGGCAGGATTGCATTTCGTTTTGGAGTTTACAGATGGTGAAGAACAGGATTGGCTTATTAAACAGGCAGAAAAAGTCGGAGTTAAAGTATATTCTATGATTCCATTCTGGAATAACAGGAATGATTGTCCACGAAATATTATATTTGCAGGATATAGCTTGCTGAGTGAACAACAGATACGAGAAGGTATTGCATTGCTGCAATCCGCATGGTTCAGTGTATAACATAATGAAAATTGAATAGTGAAATTTCGGAAGACATGCTAGGTAAAATAAATATCCCAGACAATGGATTTACTATAATAAGAACTAATTATGATTATTTTCTTAAATATGAAATTTAAGAAGGTAACAGGATCTGATAATTAACTTAATAAAGGAGATATTCCTCTCATTATAAACCTTACAACAACTGTAAGTGTTAATTGATGAATTTTTATTATATAGTATTTATAAGAAAAAGTGATAGTGTAAAGTAGGCTATAAAAAATCAAAGCAAAAAAAGAGATTCAAAAGAATTTTGAACTTTACACTAGTGAAAAGTATAGGGAGGATACGATATGAAAACTTCAGATAAGTTGCTTCGAGTTCAGGAAGTTCATAAGGCATATGGTAAGGGGCAAAGTGAAACTATTGCATTAAAGGGAATTACTTTTGATGTTTTTCCAGGAGAATTTCTTGGAATAATGGGTGCAAGCGGGTCAGGTAAGACCACATTGCTTAATTGTATTGCAACGATGCTTAAGCCAACATCTGGACAAGTTTTATTGGAGGGACAGAATATTTCCTCATTTAGGGGATCCCAGCTAGCAAAATATCGAGGAAGTAAAATTGGATATTTATTTCAAGAATTTGAGTTGTTAGATAATTTAACTGCTAGAGAAAATATAGTTTTGCCGTTATCGATACATGGAGAGAATCCCAAAAAGAATGAGGAACAACTTCAAAAATTAGCGAAGCAATTTGATATTGAGGATGTATTAAATAAATTTCCATCTCAAATGTCAGGAGGCCAAAAGCAGAGGGTTGCAGCAGCAAGATCGCTGATCTCAAATCCAAGCATTGTATTAGCAGATGAGCCAACCGGCGCCTTGGATACAAAAAATGCAAAAAGCTTGATGGAAAAACTATCTTCCATCAATCAGATAGATGGGACTACGATTTTGATGGTTACTCACGATGCCAATGCAGCAAGTTTTTGTTCTAGAATCTTATTTATTCAAGATGGTGTAATTTTTCATGAGCTTCGAAAGAAAGTGCCAGGAGAAACCCAGAATTCGTTCTATGAACGTATCTTAACTGTTATGGCACAGTTGGGAGGAGGCAGTGCTAATGTTCTTTGATTTCGTCAAACGAAATAGTAGTAAAACACGAAAAGAAAATGGGGTTTATTTTGCCTCACTGGTTATTTCTATTGTTGCTTTTTATGTCATCCTTTCCCTCGGAGAACAGGATGTTATGGTGTATCTAAAAACGGTTGAGAGTGATGCGGTAGCTAAGCTTTTATTAATGATTCCGGTGCTCTATGCCGTCTCACTGTTCTTCGTATTTTTCCTGGTTTATTTTGCTAACAGATATCAATTACAACGTCGTAGTAATGAATTTGGAATCTATTTGATGATGGGGATGAAAGGTCGCAGATTGTTCGCAATGATCATGGGGGAAACATTGTGGAATGGTTTAGTAGCTTTGATTATTGGAGTTCCAATTTCCTTATTTTTGACAGAACTAATTAGCCTGACAACTTCTAGACTTATTGGAATGGGCATCATTGGTCATCAGTTTCGTATCTCCTGGGTGGGGCTAGGATTAACTGTATTTGGTTTCATTATGGTGCAATTATTAGCGGTGTTTATTCTTAGCCTTAGGATGACTAAAAAGGAGCCAGTAGATTTACTCAATGAACAGAAAGAAAAATTACAAAGAATTATTTCGCCTGTATGGGGCTGGGTTAGTTTACTACTTGGAGCAGTTTTGCTATGTGCAGCTTATGTATTGGCAATTTTATATTTGCGTACTCTTGATGCTTTGATGTTTGCATTAATATTATTCGTTGGCGTCAGTGGAACTTTTATGCTATTTCGCGGATTGGGAAGTTTCATTGGAAGATGGATAAGACGTAAAAGTAGTTCATCTACCGGATTATTTACATTTACAGGAAGACAACTTCAAGAGAATGTTTTACATCAATCGAGTTCTCTTGCTATATCGTCACTTTTAATTCTTTTGGCGATGGTTTGTTTTGCTTATGGCATTTCTACAGCTTTAAATCGAGGTGAAGCGTCAGAGAGAACAGTAGATTTTACTTTTGAAGGATCAGAAAATGAAATTGTTTCTGTATTGACCTCTGATAAATTGAAACCTTATGTAAAGGATTATTATCCTATGAAACTTGGACATTTAGAGACAGGCATTTTTTCTTGGGCAGGATTAGAAGAAGCAGTTTCAAAAGAAGAAAATTCACAAGAAAAAGAACGTCTATTAAGGACTTTATCTTATCAAAATCCTCCTTATTTAATTTCACTTACAAGTTATAATAAGGTACTTGAATCTACCAATAAATCTCCCATTGTGTTAAGAGATAATGAAGTTGCAATGTATTCTAATCCTGAGTTTTCATTCTCTAATGGTATGTTAAGTAAAGTATTAAAAACTAATCCAACAATTTACATCAATGAAAAACAACATAAATTAACATCAATACCATATACAAGCAATTTTGTTGCAGATCGATCGATTACTATTTGGTATGGTTTGATTATTCCTGATGATATGTATAATGTGTTGACTGGAGATTCCGAAGTATCATTACGTTTGAATATGGCTCTAGACCCTGATTTTGTTCGCAAAAAAGGATTGATGCAAGCCATGTATGAAGTAGATAATTTACTCGATACATCTGGCTTAAACTATGAAAGTTATCTTGCCAGCATGGGAAGACAGTTGTTTTACATAATCGCAGGAAGTTATACGACACTTTATTTGGGCGTGATGTTCCTTATTATTGCAAATACAGTACTAGGATTGAAGTTTCTTATGCAACAAAGTAGTACAAGGCATAGGTATTCTACATTATTTATGTTAGGAGCAAGTGTTAAATCTCTGTGTTCATCAGCAAGGATGCAAATATGGTGGTATTTTGGGTTGGTGATTACTATAGCATTGATTAGTTCAATTTTTGGCATTTGGTCGATGTTTGGTATTTGGTCGAGGTTAGGAACTTTCTTTTTTATTCCAAAGCCATCAAACAGTAGCAGTATTATTTTGCTGGCAGGAATTTCACTTATTATTTTTATCGTTTTTGAGCTATGCTATATATGGATGATTCAGAGGAAGAGTGATGAAGAAATAAATAAATTAAAAGAGGTTTGATAGGAGGTGAAAGCGTGGAAAAGATAGTCATTGTTGAGGACGATATCTTTCTACGTATCGAGTTACAAAATATATTAGAGAAGGAGAGATACTCTGTAGAGTGTATCTCTTCTTTTGATACCGTTTTGGAAGATATTGCCTCGGCTTCTCCTTCGCTAATTGTATTAGATTTGAATTTGCCCAAGCTTTCTGGATTCGATATTTGTCGGGCGCTTAAGTCTAGGGGAATAGGACCTATTTTGGTGTTGACTTCACGTAATCAACTTCGTGATGAGTTACATGCATTAGAGTTAGGTGCAGATGATTACTTAACAAAACCCTGTCATCCTAAACGTCTAATTGCTAGAATTCAAAAGTTAATTCATCTCTATGCCAATATCCGTGTTCTGTTAAATGCTGGTGATTTTCAGTTAGATGATAATATAAATGTATTATATGTTGGCGAGGATTCTATTTCATTATCTGAGAATGAAGGAATTATTATGAAAGCCTTGGTGAAAGCTACTCCTTCAGTAGTAAAAAAAGAGGAGCTTTTTAGCTTACTATGGGGAAGTAGCGAGTATGTTGATGAGAACATATTACAAGTAAATATGACCAGATTACGTAAGACACTTAAAACAGTTGGATTATCTAATAGAATCAAGACAATCAGAGGAATTGGGTATCAGCTAAAAGGAGGTGATTGCGAATGAAGCCAAGAGATTGGCTTAATATTTTAAAGGAATCAGCTTCTTGGATACTACTTCTTTGCATAAGTGATATTTTCTTCATATTTATGGCTTGGTTAGCATATCCAGAAACATTTGGACTTTTAGTTGGTATTATGGTTATTTTTTCTGTAATTAGCATTGTTTTTGGTATGTTACTTGTTTGGAGAAAACAGAAAAAACAAGATAAAGCCTTCTATGATTTTATTCAAGAACCCTCACTAGAACATGAATATCGATTGATAGAATTCATTGGTGAATCTCATAAGGAAGAAGTGAATTATTTAGCTAATAAGTTGCGGATGCAAAATGATCAATTAAATGATGCAAGACTGAAATCCATAGACTATGAAGAGTTTATCGAAAGTTGGGTTCATGAAATAAAGAAACCCATTTTTTTGGCAACGTTGATTTTGGCAAATCGTAAAGAGGAAATGTCGGAACTGGTGTATCAAAGACTTGAGTATGCAACAATTAATATCAGTGATGATGTTGAACAAATACTATTTTATGCAAGATTACAGGCATCGCATGTTGACTATCTCTTAGAGAGAGTCTCTTTGAATCTTTGCTGTGAAGATGTACTTCTAGAACTCCAAGTATTACTCGATGAAAAAGAAGTTGCAGTTATTTCTCAGATTGAAGATGTACCAATTTTATCGGATAAAAAAACACTTCAGTTTATTTTTACGCAAATATTAGTTAATGCAGTAAAATACTCCAATGAAGAAATCGAGAGCTTTATTTGGATAAAAACTGGCTTTGAAAGTGTAAAAAATAGGTATTACTTTAGAATTTCCGATAATGGTATTGGAGTATTGAGTTCTGATCTTCCCTTTATTTTTGATAAAGGATTTACAGGAGATAATTCTAATCAAAGCAAGTCTAGTGGAATAGGATTGTATCTTGTAAAGAAATTATGCGATGAATTGCAGATTGAAATTGAAGTTGAATCTGAGTATGGAAAGGGTTTTGTAATCCAATTACTATTTCCGATAATTGAGAACACGTCTAAGCAGTGAGGAGAAACTATAGGCATCTATATGAAAACTTAAAATATACTCTGGAAAATAATTTTTCTAAAAAATAGCTTAAACCCTTAGTAATTAAGGATTAACAATTAATAATGAAGAGTTTAGGAAAAATTCACTAGAGGTGAATTTCTTAAAATAAAATTTATTTTTAAAAAACTCCAAAGGCTTTAGTGGTGGAGTTTTAACCATAATTTTTCATTTTTCATTCTTAATTTTTAATTCATAGAAAAGAATTTTTGTTATGGAAATCAAAATCATGTATAAATTAGATTTTTATTGCGTAACCCTATAATACAATCTCATTTAAAACAGTTATATTAGTATACAGTCTATAATTGTAAATGTTATCTAATTTTGATGAATAACATGAAAATATAGGATAAAACTAAGTTCTTCATTATTGAAATAAACCGCCTTAAAATATACAATAAAAATATTATTTACGTTATTATTTTCTTGAGTATTAGTTAAGTACATTTAATCTTTAATTTAATTGGAGGAGAGTATTATGATAAAGCACAATAATCTTGAAGAATATCGAGATCCGATTAATTATGATATTGAATTTGGTGGTGAAATTGATAAATATAATTTTTATCTTGAACTTGCTAAGCTGACTCCAGGGGAAGTTTTAGAACTTGCATGCGGCACAGGATTAACAATGATACATTTAGCGAAATGTGGAATAAAAGTTTCAGGCGTTGACATTACACCACAGATGCTTGAATATGGGAGAATTAAAGCAGAGGGGTTGCCTGTGACTTTTATTGAAGATGACGCTAGAACTTTTGAATCTAAAAAGTGTTTTTCTATGATATATCTAACAGGAAATGCATTTCAAGCATTTTTGAGCGATGAAGATCAAAATTCTTTACTTAAAACGGTTTATAAGCATTTAGAACCAAATGGTATATTTGCATTTGAAACGCGTAATCCTATGGGAACTGATTTATCAAACCAAGAGGAAACAAATTGGGGACAATTTATAGATAAGGATGGAATATCAGTTCAAGTATCTGGAACACAATATTATGATGAAAAAAATCATATAATGCATTGGGTGACTTTCCGTGATTGGGGATTTAAGAAAACCACTTCTCGAATTGCTTGTCGTTTTACTGATAATGATACTCTTAAGTCATTATTAAATAACAATGGTTTTAATATTGAAGATCAATATTCAGATTGGGATAAAACTCTATTTTCACCTTTAGCGCCTAACATTATTAGTGTTTGTAGAAAGTTAGGATAACTCTTTAAAGTTGTGTAGTTTATGGGATACATGTATAAGTTAATTATATACAAAATTCAAGATAAAGGCATTATGATACTAGACCCATTAATAAAAGACTATGAAGAATCATTACTTCAAAATATCATTATAAAAAATGTAGATGGAGGTTTTTCATATGGAATTGCATAAACTAATTGCAGAAGGAAATACAGCAAAATTATATCAATGGGAAGATAAGGCGGTTAAGTTATTTCATAAAGAGGCAGCTGAAGGTGAAGCCTATTATGAAGCAGCAAAGCAAGAGTATGCATATAATTGCGGGGTAACAGTTCCAAAGGTTTATGATGTTACATTAATTAATGGAAGACAAGCAATTATTATGGAATATATTGAGGGAGAAGCTCTTGGTAGTCTGCTTTATAAGGATATGAAACAAGCAGAATATTATATGGGACTAGCAGTCGAAACACAGATGAAAATTCATGCAGTGCCCACTGAAAAATTTCAACCAATGTCAGAAAAGCTTACGAAAAAAATAAATGCTGCTATAGGACCAAGTCATATAACTAAACAAAAACTATTAGATAAAATGAATAAAATATCCTATGGAAATAATCTCTGTCATGGTGATTGTCATATATTTAATCTTATGAAGGCAAAAGATAACATTGTAATAATTGATTGGGTTGACTCATCATGTGGTAACATAGCTGCTGATGTATATCGTTCATATCTTTTATATTTACAATTTTCTGTGGATTTAGCTGAATTATATCTTCGTCTTTATTGTGAAAAGAGCCATCTAAGCAAAGAACAAATATTTTTATGGGCACCTATTTTGGCTTGTGCAAGGCTTTCTGAAAATGTTTCTGCTGATAAAGCTAAGCAGCTACTTGAAATAGTTAATCAATATAGTGTTGAGTGAAGGATTATGCATAACAAAATTTCGAATATATGTGTCCTTTTGATTAAATGTATTAAATATTCAAGAGATTTTAGATAATAAATGTATTATTTTAACTTATTTACATAAAATACAAATGATGATATAATAAAGAAAACATTGAAGGAGGGAAGTAAGTTATGACACCAGCTAATTGCTAATATTAATTTTAAATTAATATGTATTTTATAATGAGTTTTAAATTTGCCTAATTATATTTAGGTTTTATTGTTATGCTCTTTATGGAATAAGGCATTTAGAAGGTAACTTACTTTACTGAAATTCAATATTATAATTTATAGAAGGCTTCAAATATTTATTTTGAAATATTGAGCTAGAGTTTTTGAGAAATTTTGCAATTAGATATATAAGCATAATGAATGCTTTTATTTACATTCGTAATTTTTGCTTATATCTAAGTTAAAATAAATTATAATAATAGAGTATTTTAGACTGTAAGAAGAACCATCTTCTTACGGTCTTTTTATTTTTAAAATTCTTTTAAAAAATTATAATAGTATAGTAGTTAAGATTTTTTCTGCCTATCCATAAGATGCTAATTTAAAATATGGATGAAAGAAGGAATTTTTATGTTTGAATTATCATTAAATGGTGTAAAAAAATATATGGATGCTACCCTTATTCTTGAAGATATAACTTTTAAAGTTTATGCAGGAGAAAAGGTTGGTATAGTAGGTGCAAATGGAAGTGGAAAGAGCACCATTCTTAAATTAATAGCAGGAATAGAACCAATGAATTATTGCGTTGGTTACCCAGGTGCTACAAGTCCTGGATATGATGAAGGATTTATTTCCATTCCTAGAGATGCCACTAGAGCTTATCTTGAACAAATACCTCAATATCCTGAAGGTTTGAAAGTTATTGATGTGTTAAATTTAGCTTTTGAGGAAGCTCACAGCATAGAAAAAGAAATGCATAAATTAGAAGATAAAATGAAAGCATTAGAAGGTGATGACCTAGAAAAAGTGTTGAAGCAGTATAGTGATTTAGTTCAACTATATGAGGTTAAGGGAGGATATGATATAGAAGAAAAATTAGGCAAGATTTGTACTGGACTAAAATTTGATGATAGCTTTTTAAATAAAGATTTCAATTTATTAAGTGGTGGGGAAAAAACTACAGTAGTACTTGGGAAGCTCTTGATTGATAACCCAGATATATTACTACTAGATGAACCTACAAATCATCTGGATATGGATTCTATTGAATGGCTTGAAGACTATCTTAAAGCTTATAAAGGAATTGTAATTATTGTATCTCATGATAGATATTTTTTAGATAATGTAGTAACAAAAATAGTAGAAATAGAGGATATGAAGTCTATAGCTTACAAGGGCAATTATTCTTCTTATGCTAATCAAAAAGAAGAAAATATGAGAATTCAATATGAGAATTTTAGAGAACAGCAAAAGAAGATAAATACTATGGAGAAGACCGTAAAGGATTTAAGAGATTGGGCTATGAGAGCTGATAATAATAAATTCTTTAGAAGAGCTGCAAGCATACAAATAAAGCTTGATAAAATGGATAGAATAGAAAAACCAGTTTTTGAAAAACAAAATATGAAACTAAATTTAAAATCTGCACAGCGGTCAGGTAATGAGACTATCAAAGCCATAGAACTTTCTAAAAGTTTTGAAGATAAGGTTATTTTTAAGGATGCAAATTTATTGATTAATTTTGGTGAAAGAGTTGCATTAATAGGTCCCAATGGATGCGGAAAAACCACCTTCTTAAAACTGCTCTTAGGTGAAGAACATCCTGATGAGGGAGTAGCAGAATTAGGAGCAAATGTTATGGCAGCATATTTACCACAGAAAATAACTTTTAAAAATGAAGAACTTACTGTGTTAGAGTGCTTTAGAGAAGATATTTCGATACTGGAAGGAAAAGCTCGAGAATACCTGTCGAAGTTCATGTTTTATGGTAAAAGCGTATTTAAAAAAGTAAAACATTTGTCAGGAGGAGAGAAGATTAGACTAAAGTTAGGTAAATTATTGTATGAAGATATAAATCTATTGATATTGGATGAGCCAACTAATCATCTTGATATTGATTCCATAGAAACCTTTGAGGAAGCTTTGGAAGAGTTTAAAGGAACTATATTCTTCATTTCTCATGATAGGTATTTTATCAATAAAATTGGTGAAAGAGTTATTGCTGTTGAGGACAATGCACTAAAAAGTTATTCTGGTAATTATGATTATTATAAAAGCGTAAAAGATGAGTTGAATTTGAAGGCGCCTAAAGAACCGGTGATAAAGGCTGAAAAAATTAAGAAGCCAAAAAATATTGATGAAAGTAAAAAGAAGGAAGCAGAAAAGGCTAAAGCTGAAAAAAGAGTTGAAAGTCTTGAAAATGAAATAAGAGAGCTTGATTTAGCTATGTCTAACAGCTTATTAGGTTATGAAGAACTTAATAAGTTGTATTGTAGGAAAGAGGAATTAAATAAAGAATTGGATACAATTATGGAAGTATGGTTAAGTCTTGAGAATTAATGCTGAAACTCACAGAATTCACCATTATAAAATGAAAGAATTAAAAAGAACTAGGAGAGAAATCACCTAGTTCTTTTTCTACTAATTTTAGAATTATAATCTTTACTCCAAAATAAAAATATTATATATTAATATAGTTAAATTTATTTTACAAATGATTAGAAGTGAGGAAACATGAGATTAGATAAATTTTTAGCAGAATCAGCAGTTGGAACACGGAAAAATGTTCGAAATTATATTAAAGAAGGGGCTGTTAAAGTCAATGGACAAGTTGTAACAGAACCGATAATGGAAATTAGTGAAAGTACTGATGTTATTGAGTATCTTGATAAGGTGGTTGCCTACACAGGAAAAGTGTATTATATGTTTCATAAACCTATGGGATGTATTACTGCAAGAAAAGATGCGGTGAGTACAACAGTTTTTGATTTTTTTGAGGGAGTTAACACTAATGGAATATTTCATGTTGGAAGGTTAGATAAGGATACAGAAGGATTATTGTTGTTTACCAATGATGGCGATTTTAATCATCAGTTAATGTACCCTAAAAAACATGTTGAAAAGAAATATTTTTTTATTGCATTAGGTTCTCTAAATGAAGAGGAGATAAAAAAGTTAGAAGAAGGCATTTCCATAGGAGAAGGTGAAGCATTGACGAAGCCTGCAAAAATAGATGGAATAAGATGCGGAACATATAAAGAATTTGAACAGGAAACAGATATTAGAAAATTCTACAATATAGATCCAAATCACTATGAACAACCGGTTGTATCCGGATATCTCACAATTTCAGAAGGACGTAAACATCAAGTAAAGCGTATGTTAAAGGCAGTAGGTTGTTATGTGGTATATCTAAAGAGGATTTCCATTGGAGAGTTAATGTTAGATGAAACACTTGAAAAAGGGCAGTATAGAATGTTAAAAGAAGATGAGATTCAAAAGTTATTAGTACAAGTATAATCTTTAGATAAAGATGAGTTAGAAATTAATAAATTTACAAGACTTAAGTAGAAGGATTAATGATAAAAACTATTAAATATAGTTGATATATATCTTCTATACTAAGGGAGGAGTACCATATAAATTGTATATTTAAATATAAAGTAGTTCAAGGATTCAAATGAATTTATAATTCAGGTAAATATTATGAGAATTTGTTATATTATAAAAATATATTTTTTATAGTTAAATCCAATAGATAGTTATATATCTATTGAATTTTTAAATTTTTAAAATGTTATACAAAGTTGTATACTTTATTAATGATTATTATAATTTCTCAAATAATTAGTATATAATAAGAAATTTTAAAAAATAAGAAGTAATAATTTTACTTTAAGTTAATTTTTATTTATATTTATGCATGTAAAGGAGGAAATATGATAGAAATTGTCAATTTAGAAAAGTCATTTTATACTCGTAAAGTGCTAGACAATGTCAATTTGAAAATAGATACTGGAATGATATATGGACTTGTGGGGCAAAGTGGCGCTGGAAAGTCCACTCTACTACGGTGTATCAATGGTTTGGAGAAGTATAATAAAGGATCAATTGTTGTAGATGGTATAAAAGTAGAAGGTTTAAATAGATATGAAATGCGCAATTTTAGAAAAGATATGGGGATGATTTTCCAGCAGTTTTCATTGATAGATAGGAAGACTGTATATAAAAATATTGCATTTCCTTTAGAATGTTGGGGATATAAAAAAGATGATATACATAATCGTGTAAAAGAGTTAGTTGAAATGGTAGGTTTGGAAGATAAAATATATGCTTACCCAACTGAATTAAGTGGGGGACAAAAACAAAGAGTTGCAATTGCTAGGGCTTTGGCTTTAAAACCTAAATACATCTTATCCGATGAATCTACATCAGCTTTAGATCCTAATACTACAAAATCTATTCTTAGTCTCATTAAACAAATTAGTAGGGATATGAATATAACTGTTGTGGTTGTAACACATGAAATGGATGTTGTACAAGGTATTTGTGACGAACTATCTATTTTAGAACAAGGTAAAATAATGGAATCAGGAAATGTTATTGATTTATTTTCGGATAAACCTAAGTCTCTTCTAAACTTATTAGGAGAAAAGGAGATTATTTTACCCCAAAGTGGCGTTAATATTCGACTAAATGTTAATTTAAACAGAGATTACGGTGTAGTTTCTCAACTAGCTAAATATATCTCAGGAGATTTTAATTTATTAGATAGTGATTTTTATAATAATGATTCCATTCGCTACAACAATCTACTTATAAATATTGATGAAAATGATTTCGATAAAACAATAGAATTTTTACAGAAGAAGAGTGTTGAATTTAGGATAGTAAGTAAAGGTGGTGTTATTGATGGACGCAAGTAATACCCGCTTATTTGAGTACTTACCTACTGTGATTATTCCTGCTATATGGGTGACAGTAAAAATATTGTTTTTTTCTTCTCTGTTTTCTATTATTATAGGGCTTGTTTTAGGTACTATATTAGTACTTGTTGACGAAGATGGATTAATACCAAATAAACTTGTATTTATCATAATTGATAAATGTGCTGATATATTAAGATCGTTCCCAACTTTAATTCTTATAGTGGCATTGATGCCTTTGACGAGATTAATTGTAGGAACTACTGTTGGAGCAAATTCAGCAATTTTTTCAATTTCTATAGCAGGTGTACCCTATGCAATTAGAATAGTTGAAAATTCGTTGAGAACAGTAGATAAACAATTGATAGAAGCTGCAAAATCCATGGGAGCCTCAACTCTACAAATTGTATTTAAAGTTATGTATGTGGTTGCATTACCAAACTTAGTATCTAATCTTACTATGATGATTATAAATATGCTGAATACTACAACTATTGCTGGTGCAGTAGGTGCTGGTGGATTAGGTGCTGTAGCTCTTGCATATGGATATCAAAGGTTTGACGATTTAATCATGTATTTCATTGTGGCTATTTTACTTATTATGGTTCTTCTAATCCAAGGATTAGGTAGATTTATTTATAAAATTTTAAAGTAGAAAGGAAGAAAAAAATGAAACTTAGAGCAAGTAAATTATTAAAGTTTATTGCCTTGGCAATAATGATATCATCATTGTTGGTAGGTTGTGGCAATAAAAAAGAAGATGAAAAGCAAGTAATTAAAGTAGGTGGTACTGAAATCTCTAAAGTAACCTATGATGCTATAGAAAAAGAATATGCTAAATTAGGATATAAGACAGAATTTGTTCTATTTGATTCAAATGTTTTAGTGGTGACTGCTGCTAATGATGGAGAAGTAGATATTTCTATAGGTCAACATAAAAAATTTATTGAAACATTTAATCAAGGTCAAAAAGGGGACTTACATATGCTAGAGCCATATGGTTATTATACAGGAATAGGTTTATATTCAGAAAAATATAAATCTGTATCTGAATTTCCAGAAGGTGCTAAAATAGCAATTATGAATGATGCAATGAACATGGATATAGGTATGCATGTACTTGAAGATGCAGGTCTCATTGAATTAGCGAAGGACCACCAAGGACCTTATACTATAGCAGATGTAGCTAAAAACCCTAAAAATATCAAAATTATTGATATGGAACAAGCTCAAACTGTAAGAAGTTTAGAAGATATGGATGGAGCACTAGTATTTTTCACTCATATGTTTAATGCAGGAAAAAATCCTTCTACATATTTAGTACGTGATAAACAATCTGTAGACTATCCAATTGGACCTGTAGTTAAAGCAGAAAACAAAGATAAGCAATGGGCTATTGACTATGCAAAATGTCTAAAAATACAATCAGTAAAAGATGAAATAGACGCTAAATTCCCAGGGGTATATACTCATTATAAATAAAATGAAAAGTAAATATAGGGTTCCAAAATCACAATTTAACTTATACATTTAAAATTTTGGAACCTAAAATAGTGATGCATGCTCGTGACCACTTAAAAATCAATGTTTTATTTTGCATGGAAATATTTTTAAGGTTCATGAATAATTTAAAATTCGAGCTTGTATCCCTATAGTTATAGTAAAAATTTAATTAATACAATTTACTAAAACAGCACAGCAATTTATATAATAGCAGTGCTGTTTTATATAATATTAGATATATACACGGAGAGGAGAAATGATATGGAACCGAGTTGGAAACAAGCTTTATTGAAACTCAACTGTGCTTTAGATTTAGAAAGACAAATAGTTGGAATTAAGTTTGCTTTTTCTAAAAAAGAATATGAACTACTAAGTGGTCAATGTCCTATAAAAAAAATAAACTATTGTGGAATGGTTAAAAGTGCTACATGTGGACACTCATTGAAAGCAATTGGAGATATGTTAGCGTGTACTAGCGCTGCTCGAACTCTTGGATTTCAAGAAGATACTGTAAATGAAAGAGGCCAAAATTGGGTACGGCTAGGACTGTATAAAGATGCTGAAGTTGCAAAAGAAGTTAGGGATAGCCTCTCATATTCTAAAGAGGAGCCATATGGTGTTTTAGTCCAGCCTTTAAGTATGTTCGAGGACTCTCCTGACATCGCACTAATAGTAACTAACCCCTATAATTTAATGAGAATAGTACAAGGATATTCATATCACTATGGAGCAAGAAAGGATATTGGGTTCTTGGGCAATCAAGCTATATGCTATGAATGTAGTGCTAAACCTTATGTGACACAAGATATGCAAGTATCCTTATTATGTATTGGAACTAGGCATAGATCTGGATGGAAAGATCATGAATTAGCAGTAGGCATACCGATGCATCAATTTGATACAATTGCAGATGGAGTATTCAATACCATCAACATCATGGAAAGTAATGAAAAAAAACGTGTAATCGAAGAGAAATTATTGAAGTCAGGCATTACTGAACTAAATGTAGAATATAATAGCAATTACTATAAAAAGGTTTAGATGAGAGTTATTTAATAAGTACTAATATAAATTACAATGATCGAAGACAGGGATAAGGAGTTAAAGATTCTATATGATAGGGATAAATTTAAAGAAATATTTGAAGAAGAAACTAAGAAAACCACATTTCATTACGGGCATTCGTATCTGAATTCTGCAACATTAGCAGGAGTTATTAGAATAGCATAAAAAATATAAATAATAGTTATTGAAGGCTGCAGATAGAAAATAGATTTTGTATAAAAATGATTAGATCCTTAAAAGTTTCTATCGACAAAAATGTAAATTAATGTATGAAATTAGTAATTAAGTAATAATATATAAAAGTATTGATAAACATGAGTAAAGGTTAAGGAATATTAAGAGATAAATTGTAATAACAAATTGAACTATTTCTTATTATGACTTAATTTTCCAGATGCTCTCTAGATAGCGTATATTATATCCAGTTATTCTTCAAAAAGTTCTTCTGGGGTTTTATAACCTAGTATCTTTCGAGGAAGTATATTCATCTAGTCTTCTATAAAAGCAATGTTATCAGAAGTATAGCCATCTATACTCTTACCTTTTAGGATGAATCGGAGTATCAACCCATTATGCCTTTCATTGGTTCCTTTTTCAAATGATGAATATGGATGGGTATAATACACCATAGTCTCTGTATCAGTTTTAAGAGATGATAGTTCTGCAAATTCAGAACCATTATCGCCAGTTATAGTTTTAAAAACTTGACTAAATTTATCACCAGGCAGCTGACAAATGCTTGTAAGTTCATTCATAACAGCTTCAGATGTTTTAGAAGGGATTTTACGTACAAGAGCATTCCTAGTCTTACGTTCAAGAATAGTTAATAGAACGCAGTCATCATTAGTTTTTTCACTAATTACAGTATCTATTTCCCAATAGCCGAATTCTTCTCTGTTGTTAATGGAATCAGGACATTCCTCAATGCTTTTGCCAAGTTTTTTTTTGTTTTTACGAACTTTAGATAGCTTTATATTGTGTCTTAGTTTTAATGTTAAATCTGAGTTCTTAACCCTTAAAAGACCAAGATCAATATAGTTATAGAGAAACCATTTGAGAACGTTCAAATTCAGCTCTTTTAAGAGCATTGCCAAAACATGCATCAGGAGACCATGAATCGTTTATAATCTTATCTATAACATAGTTTATGAATGTGCTACATTCAAGAGGCTTATATAGACGATGAGAGTTCTGACGGTTCTTAAGATAGATTGCTTCACCAGTATCAGCAAGATAAACTTCAACTTTTCTTCCTTGCTTAATCTGAGTAGTAGTACCACGACGAATTTTATTAAGAATAGTATTTATAGGACGATTTAACTCTTTAGCTATCTTATATACTGAAAATCCATCTTTGATGCGAATCCGAATAGTCATGCGTTTCTCGAATTTCAAATGTTTATTTTTACGCGATTCTGTGTTATTATTTGTGTAGTCCATAGTGATTATCTCCTGTTTAGATTTTGTTTTCCGATTAAATCATAATACAGAATAATTCACTATAGATTTTTTTAGTTCAATTTCATTTTACAATCAGTCATTTTAAAAAAATGTTGATACGTAATAATAAATTAACATGCTACCTTGTTGTAAAAATATTGAATATTTTAAAATATTTATGGAAGTTTATACAAAATTCTTGATAGACTCTTAATAATATAAATTAAAATAGGCAGACTTTATTCTGCCTATTTTAATTTACTTCATAGGATTTCCTGACTGAGCATTTGCTCGTTTAGCTTCTTCTAAGTCAGAGTTATTAGTGCTACTAGTCATACCAGTATTTCCACTATTAGTCATGCCGCTGTTAGCTCTTGACTGAGCATTTGCTCGTTTAGCTTCTTCTAAGTCAGAGTTATTAGTGCTACTAGTCATACCAGTGTTTCCACTATTAGTCATGCCGCTGTTAGCTCTTGACTGAGCATTTGCTTGTTTAGCTTCCTCTAAATCAGAGTTATTAGTGCTACTAGTCATACCAGTATTTCCACTATTAGTCATGCCGCTATTAGCTCTTGATTTAGCGTTTAATCTTTTTGTTTCTTCTAAATTTTTGTTATTCATAAATATTACTCCCCTCAAAAATATATACTATATTCAAGCATATTTGTAGTTTAACCTTTTTATAATAAAATATATGTGAATATAAACACCATATGTGGTATAAAATAGACAAAGTGACATATTTAATTAATCTATTATTTTCTATTAGAATTCACTTCATTTTTTATTTTATAAAAACCTTCTAAAATGTTTTTGTTTTTTTCATCTATTAAAAACACTTCCTTATCGTATCTAAAATAAATATATTATTATATTTGGCAATTAATAGTTTATTTATACTTTTTAGTTTCTCTTATTACATTGAAGTAAAAAGTATAAAAAGTATCAAATTAATAAACATACTATATTGTTTTGAAGGGAATAATATAGTTAATAAATACAATGAAAAAAGGAGAAATAATTATGGATTTACATAGGGTTATGGAAATAAAACAATCTTTAGGTGTAATAAATGTAAGCTATAATGGACATTTAGTTTGGTTGGGAACAGTAAATAAGGATAATAATGAAGTGTTAGTAAAAGATTTAAACAATAATAACGAATTTATGGTAAATGTTTCAGATTTAAAAGAAGTATAATTTATTATTTTAAAATAATAAATTAACTCGTTGTGCTAGTTAATCATTAGCAATATTTACAAATAGAAAAACTCTAGCATTTTTGCTAATCTATCATCAAAAGAACCAACAATCAATGATAGGAGGAAAGCAATATGCTAGAGCTTAATAAAAATTCTACCATAACAATAAACAAATTGCAAGATTTTATTACCAATATTTATGTTATAATTGATGATATTTACCAAAAAGTAACTCCAGCATACATAAAGTATCGGCGTAACATTGATAAAGCACACGTCAGATAGTGAAATTATAACTCTATCCTTAGTGGTGAACTTTTAACTATTGATTCTGAAAGCATGTTTGATTTTCTAGTAAATCTAAGAGATTTATTTCCAGTTTTGTACTAGAACAAGATTTCACAGAACTAGAAAACTTCTTTAAAGAAGAAGTATTCGTATGGAACCAACAAGTTTCCAATCATCAACATGATCAGGTTAATCAGATAGTATGCTCTATACCAGCGTGCTTGCAGGGCACACTTTCACAGATTCTTTGCCGGAGGCTGCCTACGGTAAATGTGTTCCAAGTGAAACAAACTTCATTTATGGGTTTAAATTACATGCTATCAAGGCTCTAGATGGATATATATCAGATTTCATCTTAACTCCATTGATGGATTTTATAGAGCCAATATGGGACTTAACAGCTACCGCTCCATTTACAACAGCATGATAAAGGCTGCTGGGAGAAAGTTCATTACTGAAATCTGAAAATCACATAAACCCATTAACTATAAAAACAACAGTTCTAAAGTTAAAGTTTCAAAACATTTCAGAAGAATGATTTTAAAGTCGCCTGAGAAAGAAACTTTTTCAGCTTTCTGACAATTAAATATCCTTAAAGAGTTTTAGCACCTATGGGACGACTTAGAATAACAACAAAATTAGCCCATAATTCTGTTTTTTCATAAATAAAATCTTAAATATTAATCCTAATATTGCAAAAATCAAGGATTTAATATTTGGATAAAACTTTTTAAAAGAACATTTTAAAATTTAGATTACTATGCCAATGTATTATGGAATAATAATCCTATTAATGAAAATTATCTTTAAAGTACAACAGGTTAAATTATAAAAGAGAATTTTTCTCCAGAAAAGCTTTAGAAAAAATTCTTTATTTAGATGGAGAATATGAGTCATACAATATCTAAGTGACCAGAATATAGTAAGAAAACTTATTTAAAGATGGAAGAAAAATGACCTATGTTATAGAAGCCATTAAGACTGTTAGAAAATATAAAGGCGAAATGAAGGTTCCATATCTCTAAGAAAAGCAAATTAATGATACTGAGCAAAGGAAGTTTAAATAGTTTCTGTGCTAGCAATGTACGAAAAATTAATTTTCTGCTAGTGAGGTTGAATTCCCCAGTTTCTAAAGAACAAATCTCAGAAAATGTTGTATCCGTGTTACTAAAGGAGCTGAAATATTTCTTCCCATTGGATTTGACATATAGAAAGGAATTAGAAAGATTAAATAAGGAAAGAGAAAAGCTAGAAAGTGAAATTGACAGAGTAGAAAAGGCTTCTCTAATAAAAATTCGTTGCAAAAGCACCACAGGCTAGTAGTTGGAGATGAAAAAGCTAAAGGTGAAAAATATAAAGAAATGCTTAAAGCAGAAGAGAGAATTGAAGGTTTAAAATAAAGGTAGTAATTTATATTGGGCGAAGTAGTAAAATGGCAACTTAGTAATGATAAAAACTATAAAAGTGAAACTAATAGATATGTTCCACATACATACATGTGGAATGTTATGTGTTGCTAAAAGCTAAAAATAAATGGATGATTTTGAATTTTTTAAAAGATCTTGGGCCTGCTAATTTAAATATTCATATAATTGGAACTATATTATAATTTGTGGTAAACTATTTGAAAGGTATTTATAAGAAATTAAGGAGAGGGGGAAATAATCTCATGATTACACCTGATTGAAGGCAGGGCAGAGGCTATTGGTATTATTATTAATAAATAATAGTAAAATATAAAATAGCCTTTGCTCAACTTCAAAATGAATTTATATTTAGGAGAGAGCATATTAATGAGCTATGTTAAAGTAAAGCTGCAGAAGTGCTGCTAAAGGAAGTATTAGATTTAATTCAAGAATACGTTGAAGGTAACATGGTCATGTTCCCAAAAAGGAATGTAATAGAAAGCCTTGGGAGAGACTATTAAAGATAAAAAAGAAACCTATAATAGAAATTTGCAGATTTATAAGAAATATAAAGAGGTGGGGTACCTGTAAAAGCTCTTCATGAAAATGTATTATTTATCTCCTGCATATAAAGAATTATTTTAAAATAAAAAGAGAAATTCCATACAGTCATGCACCATAAGCAAAATATTAATTAAGTGCATTTTTATTTCACAGAAAATGCTAGGTTGATAGGGGATTTACCTAGTGATATCACTTAAATAGAATTTTCAAGAAGTATAGTATCAATGAAGACAAGTGAAGTATAAATAATTAGTAAAAACAATTTAGTATATAATAGGAATATGTGTATGTGTAATCCCAATAAATATAATTAAAAAGATTTTATTATTAGTATAAAGTACTGAATTTATGTAACTTATAGAAGACTTAAATATTAGAATATATAGATATAATTTTTGAGATAAGAAAAGACAAGAAATAATTTTTATGTTTAGAACTTTATAAATTTAGCTATTGAAAGAAATGTATATAAGCTTTGCCTGCCTTTTTTAACTGGTATATTTTTGTATTTGATATATGGTTAGATAGCATATTTATTTGGCGTTTTTTTCATGTATGATATGTCTTTTGAGCATATATTTGTATATAGAAGATTTTATTAATCCTATTGAGGTTGTAAATAAAATCTAATTCATTATAGCCTTTTTATTTGTGTGAGTTTATGCCAATGTATTTTTAATAAGCAAAAGAATAAAAAATAATAAAAGGAGTTTTTATAATGGCAAATGTTATGTATGTAAAATCGACAGTTTACGGGAAGCAAATTGCAAGTCCTGTTCTCATGTAAGTGGAAGATCAAATAGATTCCTTAAGCCAAACTTAAAAAAAAAGAAGATAGAGGATGTACAACAAAACAATAGATAGATTTTGCACAAGATGCTTATTACCTAGTATTGTAACAAGAAATATAAAACAATAGAAATTACTTTGCTTCTCAAAGTATATGAAGTTATATGCCAGTGTGATTTATGATATTCATTACAATTTGGTTTTGAAGAATTTAATAGAGAAATTTAAAATAATAGGTATATTAGTAGTTGAAATTATTTTTAAATGAGGAAGATTTCAATGGTCTATCACAAACAAAATTCTGTGAACAGAATACATTAAAGAATCATCAATTGTTACTGAAAACGATGGACTTTGAGCAGAAATGAGAAAATATATAATAATTATATGAGTATAGAATGGAATACTACCTGTCTTTTTTGTTTATAAAGATGAAATGCTTAAGTGTAAAAATACTGTAGAAGAATATTTGAATTGTTAGTTTAATGTGTATGTTAAAGATCATGTGAAAAAATCTTTATAAAGAAATGAAATGATTAAAAAGTACAGATGATTATGCTTTCCAAGATATTAAATATTGGAGTAACTTTCATTTAATATGAAGATATGAAAGTTATTATATATATTGATCTGGTAAATTAATAAGCGAAATGATGAGTTCAATAACTGTCGCAGAAAATATAAAAAACAGTCAGATATATTATGATTAAACTTATATACGCAGCCTAAAATAATTTATCTGTGACGCTTAAGAGTTTAAGATTTTATGATAGAGAATTATTGCTTTAAACAACTTAAGAAAATTATTGAATTTGCAGATATATATACTATAATTTAATTTATGGCTGATGAAAGGGGAGATTGGGAATGATACGTCCAAAATGTGGGACAAAAATTCAAGAGGAAAGTTTGTTTTGCAATGAAATGTGGTTCAAGATTACATGAAAAGATTAACAGTGGACGAAAGACACGATATGCGAGGCAGGATATTTATGAGGAAAGTGAAGGTAATAAAAACAAGATAATATAAATATAAAAAATAATAAAATTGCTAAAATAAAATCATTTTGATTGTCGTTATATTAATTTTAATAGTAGAAGCCAAGGGATATAAATACTATGATAAGAATAAAAAAGCAGAAGAAGCAAAAAATACTGCGAAAAATATGAATTAACTTTTGCAAAACAACCCTTGATATTTTAACTGAAACATATACTTCAACCATATATATGTAGCCAAATTTTGTATACAGGAAATGGTTAAATGATCATTTGATAAAGATTTTAATACAGAAATAGCAAAGCAACAAAAACAGTAAAGATAAAGGTATTTTAAAGAAAAGAGAAACCAAATAATTAACATTGAAAAAAATATGAAGGAATTACGTAATCCAATTTGAAGATTATGAAGAAGCTTATAAATTATTTGTAGATTTATATAGTATATATGGACAAATTTATAGCCAAGCTACATCACCACAAGGCTCACTAATGACATATAACCAAGATGTAAATCAAAAATCAAGTGAATTTAATCAAATCGGTGATAAGATAAAGATTTAGAGCTCATACATTAAAGCAAAAGCAAAGAAAAATAACATTACAATAAAGAAAAAGATATACCAGAAGTGGTTACATGGATTGCCGTTATATAGCTGCTTCTTGTTCCAAGCTTTTGAAAAAAGAAAAACACTGGGCATTTATCCTTGAGGGTATTAATACAGAGATGTGACAGCAAGGAGTATAACTTTTAATAGAAACTATATAAATAAGTATGGTTTTGTACGAAAAAGTGTTAATGAAAACAGCAGAATTTTTATAAAGGCAAAAGCACTTATAGATGAAATTAATATTACGGAAGTCAAAATTTAGAAATCGTGGATATTTTCAGCATTAATTTTCCACCGGGGTGCAGGTGATAGGTGCCAATCGCAACATTAACTAATATTTAAATTATTGTTTATTCATTAATTCGCGAAATCACTAAGATTATTCCGAACTATACTGCACCTTCAGGAACTCCGCTGGCTTCGCTACTGTTCCCTGAGGTGGTAAGTCTGCAACACTGTTCGCCTCTACAATAAAACACTAGCAATTGTATTGCTAGTTAAAAAATCCATTAAAGAAATTATTTTAACCAAAATAATTTTCACCTTAATTGTGAATTGTGAATTAAAATACTCAAGTGTGGAGTTATATTTGGCTATATATTAATCTTCAAGCTGGTTTATCTATAAAGCTACTAATCAGAAAATTTAAATATATTTTATTCTAAAGTACTAAGAACTCTAGAAATGGGGTTCTTTTGCAGCTAGAAAGGCTTTGAAGCTAGTAACTAGGTTATTTTCAACTGAGGATGAAGTTGAAGATATCCTAGTTACTAGCATTTATTTTTTCAAAAATATAGTAAAATTATCTATTTATAAATAAAAATTTCACTTAATATTCACATAATTACCTAAATTATGGATTTCTGAATGTTCAAAATAAACAAAAAAACAGAAGATAACTTGTCTACTGTAGATATTGTTTTCTTATTTTCTAAAAAGTAAGATAATATCAAGATTAGGTAAAGGGGGATAAACTAATGAGTAAATTATTGAAAGAAATTGAGGATATGATAAGTTGGATTTCTTCTTTTGGATTAGACGATTTAGGTGGAACAAGCAGATTGTTATATTCAGAAAGTTGGTTAGAAGTACAAAAGGGGTTACAGAAAAAATTTGAAGAATTAGATATGGAAGTAAGATTTGATGAAATTGGCAACTTGTACGGAAAAGTTATAGGAACAGACAATGGGAATGAAACAATTGCAACAGGTTCACATGTTGATACCGTTGTAAACGGTGGCAAACTAGATGGTCAATTGGGAATTGTAGGTGGATATTTAGCAATAAAACAATTACTAGAAACATATGGTAGACCTAAGAAAAATCTAGAAGTAATATCCTTAGCAGAGGAAGAAGGAAGCAGATTCCCATATGTTTTCTGGGGAAGTAAGAATATTTTTGGAATAGCAGATAAAAGAGATGTAGAAAATATCACAGATATGAATGGAATTAAATTTGTGGATGCGATGCATCAATGCGGATTTGACTTTAAAAAAGATAATACATGTTCCATTCCAGATGTAAAAGCCTTTGTAGAACTTCATATTGAACAGGGAAACACATTAGAGATGGAAGGAAAATCTGTAGGTGTTATTTCCAGTATCGTAGGACAGAAGAGATATAACATTACTTTAAAAGGAGAGGCCAATCATGCTGGCACAACATTGATGAAATATAGAAGAGATGTTATGCAGGTTTTTGGGAAAATTGTAACAGAATCTATTGAAAAAGCAAAAGCAGAGGGAGATCCATTAGTCTTAACCTTTGGTAAGGTTTCAGTGAAACCGAATACAGTAAATGTTGTTCCAGGTGAGGCACTGTTTACAATGGACTGTAGACATACAGATAAAGAGTTTTTATATAGCTTTACAAAAGAAATAGAAGAGGATATGAGACGGATTGCAAAAGAAGCTAATGTAGAGATAGAAATTGATAATTGGATGAATGAAGATCCAGTTCCTATGGATAGCAATATTATAAATGTAATTGAGAACGTATGTAAGAGTGAAAATATAAATTATAAAATTATGCATAGTGGCGCAGGACATGATTCTCAGATAATTGCACCTAGAATTTCAACAGGTATGATATTTGTACCTAGTATAAAGGGAATTAGTCATAACCCAGCTGAAGATACAAAGGTAGAAGATATAAGTAAAGGTATTGAAACCTTAAAGGCAACTTTATATCAATTAGCATATAAATAGCATATAAAAATGGAGGAGATAGAAAATGAGAGAAAATTCATCAAAGTCATTTTCAGAGAATTATTGGAAAACTATTGTATTTACCTTTTGTCTAGGTTGGACAATTATTTGGATATATAGGGCAATGCTATCCCCTATTTACTCAGAAATTCAGGGAACAATAGGGCCGCAAACAAATGCAGCAATGGGATTGATTGCAAGTTGTTATTTCTTTGGCTATACATCAATGCAAATTCCTTCAGGATTTTTAGTAGATAAGTTTGGGCAGAAAAAGGTATTAATACCAGGATTTATAATATTTGCCTTAGGTGCATTAAGTATTGCATTATCAAAAACTATAGCAACTATTTATATGGGAAGTGTATTTGCAGGGATTGGTTGTGGAACTTATTACGGAGCAGCCTTCTCATTAACAACACAACATGTGCCACCAAGCAAAAAGGGATTATCAACGGCAATCGTAAATAGTGGGTCTGCTTTGGGTTTCATCATAGGTATGACTGGATCTAGTTATGTTGTAAAAACCTTAGAAATGCCGTGGCAATCAATGGCATATATTTCCACAGCATTAATCTTTTTTATGGTGTTATGGTTCTTCTTTATGATAAAAAATACAGATACTATAAAAAAGGACAAGCAGGCACAAGTAAATACTGCTGAAGAAACGGATTCGTTAGAAAAGAAATCTTCGTTGTTCAGCTTAAATATGATTTCTTGCTACATTTTGTATTTTTGTACATGTTATGCATATTATTTGATTGTTACATGGCTTCCAAAATTCTTACAGACTGAAAGAGGAATTACAGGAGGATTAATTGGATTAATAGTATCTATGATTTCAGTAACAGCAGTTCCGGGAGCATTATTCTTTGCTCACTTATCAGATAAAAAGAGAAATAAAAAGGCATACATAATTATTGGACTTGAAAGTGCAGCCTTTGTTTTAGTAGCGATATCTATGATGGCACCTAATACAACTACTTTAGCTTTAATCTTATTACTTTATGGATTCTTAGGAAAGATGGCAGTTGATCCAGTATTAATTTCTTATGTTTCAGATAAAGCAGATAAAAAGAACCTTGCTACAACTTTGGGAACCTTTAACTTCTTTGGAATGTTATCATCAATTGTTGCTCCAGCAGCAACAGGAATTATCATGGATAAAACAGGTTCTGGCGTATTGGGATTTTATATTGGAGCATTTTTGCTAGTTATTGGAGTGGTGTTATTTACAATATTTAATGCTAAAAATTTCAAAAATAAAAAACAAACAAGTTAATTTTACAAAAAACAGGAGGTATTATTATGAGTTATTTAAATAAAGTTACAGGTTATAGAGAGGATATTTTGACTAATAGATCTATTGTAAAACGTGGGAATTTTGCACTAATTGAACCAGATGGTATTGTGAAAAATGTAATTCCTAACTTTAAAAATTGTGAGGTTACCATATTATCATCTCCAAAGCTAGGAGCTTCATTTGTAGATTATCTATTGAACATTGAGAAAGGTGGATACAACCATTCAGGGTTTGGTGAAGATGGAATAGAAACTTTCCTTTATGTATTTGAGGGTGATTTAAAAGTATGGAATGAAGAAAAAGAGGCACAACTTACAGATGGAGGATTTATCTTCTGTCCGGAAAATAGAAAATTATATTTTGAGAATACTGGAGATAAAAAAGTAAGGGCATTCTTATATAAAAGAAGATATGACCGTATAGAAGGACATAGTGCCTATACTGTAATTGATAATATAAATGATATCCAGTGGGTGGAATATGAAGGAATGAAGGATGTATTAATAAAAGATTTTCTGCCATCTGCTACAGATATTGGATTTGATATGAATTTTCATATACTTTCTTTTAAGCCAGGAGCATGTCATGGATATATAGAAACCCATGTACAAGAGCATGGAGCATATATCTATTCAGGACAAGGTATGTATAACTTAGATAATAATTGGATTCCAGTACAAAAAGGAGACTACCTCTTTATGGGTGCCTATAGTTTGCAAGCAGCTTACGGGGTTGGTAGAGATGAGGACTTTGCATACATTTATTCAAAAGACTGTAATAGAGATATAAAACTA
Organism: Clostridium sp. Marseille-QA1073; assembly: GCF_054863625.1. Lineage (NCBI taxonomy): Bacteria > Bacillati > Bacillota > Clostridia > Eubacteriales > Clostridiaceae > Clostridium > Clostridium sp. Marseille-QA1073. The sequence continues at coordinate 246,396 of NZ_JBSVQM010000004.1, forward strand.
TAATACAGATAAAAAATTTATAGTACGAAAATCTCTGTAATGCACTCTTGATTTAAGAGAAAAAAAGACTTGATTTTAAATGAGATTTCCACAGGGATTTTCGTAATATACAAATGAAAATAGAGATACATTTTAGCAAAATTAATACTTAATTATTGAGGGAGGAACTGAAAAATGAAAGTGGAAAACAAAAAATTAAAACAGTTGATGAAGGATAAGTTACATAAGGCTGGACTTAGTGATGAACATGCAGATATAATAGCTGAGATTTTAACATGGTCTGATGAAAGAGGATATCATTCACACGGAGCAGTAAGAGTAGAGTATTACGCAGAGAGAATTTTTAAAGGTGGTATTAATACAAATCCAAAGTTTTCATTTGAGAAAACTGGTCCTGCCAGCGGAATATATAGTGGAGATAATGGATGTGGATATGTAGCAGCAACTTTTTCTATGGAGGAAGCCATTAAGATGGCAAAAGAAACAGGAGTTGCAGTTGTAGGAGTAAAAAACATATCTCATAGCGGAAGTATAGGTTACTATGTGGAGATGGCTACAAAAGAAGATTTAGTTGCAATTTCAATGTGTCAGTCAGATCCGATGGCCGTACCATATGGAGGTTCAGAGCCTTATTATGGAACAAACCCAATTGCCTTTGGAGTTCCTACTGCAGATGACAGAGCAGTAATATTTGATATGGCTACAACAGTTCAAGCTTGGGGTAAAATTTTAGTTGCACGTTCTAAAAAAGAACCAATTCCAGATACTTGGGCAGTAGATGAAGATGGAAATCCTACTACTGACTCAACTAAGGTAAATGCTCTAGTTCCTATTGCAGGACCAAAGGGATATGGACTTATGATGATGGTTGACGTATTATCTGGAGTATTGTTAGGTCTTCCATTTGGAAAGCATGTAAGTTCAATGTACGAAGATCTATCCAAGGGTAGAGATTTAGGACAGCTTCATATTGTAATTGATCCAAGCAGATTTACGGATATTGAAAGCTTTAAAAAGAACATGTCAATCGTATTAGATGAATTAGGAGAAATAAAACCAGCGGAAGGTTTTGATAAGGTTAATTATCCAGGAGAGAGAGCATTAATTAGAAAAGAAAAATATGATAAAGAGGGCATTGAGATTGTAGATGACATCTATAATTATCTTATTAGTGATGCTATTCACTTTGATAACTATGATCATAAGAATAAATTTGCAGAATAAAACAGGAATGGGGTGATTTTATGTTAAAAACAATCATAAAGAAGGGAAATTATCACGATTCTGTTGTACTTATGTTATTAACTAACAAGATTTCAACAATGGAGGGTGTTAGTAAAGTCTCTATCATGATGGCAACACCCTCAAATAAAGATATTTATAAAGAAAGTGGAATGGCTACACCTGAATTATTAGAAGCAGGATCTAATGACATGGCGATTGTAGTAGAAACACAAGATGATATCATAGAGGAGGTGTTAAAGGAAGTAGATGAGTTTTTTAAAAGTCAGTCAGCAAAATCCAATAAAAAAGGAGAATCTGATACTGTAATTTCATGGGATAAAGCTTTGGAGAAACTTCCGGATGCCAATTTAGCAGTTATATCAATTCCAGGAATTTATGCAGCTTCAGAAGCTGACAGAGCACTTGATGAGAACTTAAATGTGTTTATGTTTAGTGACAATGTTACATTAGAAGATGAAAAAAGGCTAAAAGAAAAAGCTCATAAAAAAGGATTACTGGTCATGGGACCGGACTGTGGAACAGGAATTATAAAAGGAGTACCTATAGCATTTACCAATAATGTTACACCTGGAAAAATAGGAATTGTAGGAGCTTCAGGGACAGGCATACAAGAGTTGACAACCATTATTGACCGTTTAGGAGAAGGAGTAACCAATGCAATTGGAACAGGGGGAAGAGATCTATCTGAACAGGTAGGAGCAATTACTATGATAGATTCCATTAATGCAATGGAAGAGGATAAAGATACAGAGGTAATTATTGTTATCTCAAAACCGCCTGCTGACAAAGTTCGTAACTGTGTAGTAGAACGTCTAAGACATTTTAAAAAGCCTGTAGTTACGTTATTTCTTGGTGAAAAACCTGAAGTCCATGAAGAGAACTTTTATCATTCATACACACTAGATGAAGCAGCTAGAATTGCAGTACGATTATTAAGAAATGAAAAGGTACAAGGAGATAAGTTTAAAGTTAATGTGGATAAAAACTTTTCTGCTAAAGAAAATAAGACAATTAAAGGATACTACTCAGGAGGAACATTGGCAGCAGAAGCTGCAATGATGATTCGTGACATATTGGATTTATCTGTACCTTTAGGAAAACAGGCAGGCTATATGCTAAATACATCAGGACATACTGTGGTGGATTTAGGAGATGACGCATATACTCAAGGAAAACCACATCCGATGATTGATCCTACTAAGAGAGTAGAATGTATGAAAGAGGCAGCTAAAGATGAATCTACTGGAGTTATATTGTTTGATATTGTATTAGGTTATGGTTCTCATGAGGATATGGCAGGAGCTTTGCTGCCAGCTATTAGGAAATTAAAGGATAAGGCAAAAGAGGAAAACAGAGACCTGTATTTTGTCACAACAATATGTGGAACAAGAAAAGACTATCAAAATTATGATAAGCAAAGGAAAATTATGGAGGATGCAGGAGTTATTGTTTGTGAAAGCAATAAACAGGCTGTAGAAACATCACTTGCTTTGATTGGCCATGACTTTAATGAAAGAGAAAAGCCTGTTTTGCCTATGAAAAAAACAGCAGAGCAGCCAAAATACAGTATATCAGAAGCACTTCGTAGATTACTTCAGGAAAAACCAAAAATCATTAATGTAGGATTAGAAAGCTTTTCTAAGGTGCTAAAAGAATTTTCCTGTGAAGTGGTTCAATATAATTGGACTCCACCAGCAGGCGGGGATATGCAGATGATTGGAGCATTAAATTATTTAAGAAATTATAAATTTTCTTAGGATAGGAGGCTTTTAAAATGGTTTATAAAACAATAGATGCTGCTAATAGGGCAGTTATTGGTAAAATAGTAGCTTCATCTCCCGTTCTTCTAGATGTGGTACCGGCAAATACAGTAATTGAGGAGCTCAATGAGGGGAAAGTTTTATTACATGCAGGTCCGCCTATTAAATGGGCTAATATGCCAGAACCTATGCAAGGTTCATGTGTTGGGGCAGTACTTTTTGAAGAGTGGGCAGATACAGAAGAAGAAGCAAGAAATCTTCTGAATAAAGGTAAAGTCAAATTTATTCCATGTCATCATGTACAGGCAGTTGGACCTATGGGTGGAATTACTTCTGCCAATATGCCAGTGTTAGTTGTAGAAAATGCAACAGAGGGTAACAGGGCATATTGTACTTTAAATGAAGGAATCGGTAAAGTATTAAGATTTGGAGCTTATTCTGAAGAAGTAATTGAGAGACTTAGATGGATGAGAGATGTGTTAGGGCCGATTTTAGGAGAAGCTCTTAGAGCTTTTCCAAGTGGATTAGCGGTTAATCCTATGGTTGCAAAAGCTATTGCTATGGGAGATGAATTTCATCAAAGAAATATTGCTGCTTCCCTAATATTTTTAAAAGAGATAAGTCCTATTATTGTTAAGCTTGATATAGAAGAGGATTACAAAAGCCAGGTTATCAAATTTCTTGCAGATACAGATCAATTTTTCCTTAATATCATTATGGCTTCGGCTAAAGCAATTATGGATGGTGCGAGAACAATTCAGCAAGGAACTATTGTTACAGCTATGTGTAGAAATGGAGAAAACTTTGGTATTAGGATAGCAGGAATGGGAGATGAATGGTTTACAGCACCTGTAAATACTCCACAGGGATTGTATTTTGCCGGATATGACGGAGATATGGCAAGTCCTGATATGGGTGATAGTGCTATTACAGAAACATTTGGTGTTGGAGGTATGGCAATGATTGCAGCACCAGCAGTTACCAGGTTTGTAGGAACTGGAGGTTTTGAAGATGCACTTAAAATTAGTAATGAGATGAGAGAGATTGTTATTGATGAAAATCCTAATTTCATTATCCCAACATGGAATTTCAAAGGAATATGCCTTGGAATTGATGCTAGAAAAGTGGTAGAAAAAGGGATCACTCCAGTTATTAATACAGGAATTGCTCATAAAAAAGCAGGATTAGGTCAAATTGGGGCAGGAACAGTGCATCCACCTATTGAGTGCTTTGAAAAGGCAGTTTTAGCATATGCAAAAAAATTAGGATATACAGAGTAATTACATTTATATAAAGCTTCATATGTATAACGAGGTGAATAGAGATGAAGGTACAAGCCCAAAATATTTCTGCTGAGTTAATGAAGCTGTTAAGAGATAAAGAGGAATATGCTGTTCATAGCTGCTTTGAAAGTGGATTTAATATAAAGGTAAATAAATTTTTATGTTTTATTGGAAACAGACAAAATACGAAATTACCATATGGTATTTTACTTAAAGAACAGCATATATCCCCATTATCAGAATTAATAAATGGCAGAAAGATTAGTTTTCTTTGGAATAAAGAAATGAGTCAACTGATAGCAGAAGGAATTACAATAGAGCTTAAAGGATGCAAATCTTTTAGCAGTTTTTTAGACCAGAAGCCCTGTAAGATATCAAGATGTTGTTTTGATTTGCTTAAAGATAATATTGATATGAATATGAAGATGGGACTGGGAGTATCCTTATACCAATTAATAAATGAAGATAATACGAGAAGAGAGACACTATATGCTAGTTTCCAAAGCAAAGAAAAAGATTTTATAAAGTCAGTTTTGTTAAAATGGGTAGGATATGGATTAGGGTTAACTCCAGCAGGAGATGATTTTTTAGTAGGTATTTTATTTGCCCATAAAATATGCAATATATTAAGTGAGGAATTTTTAGAAGAACTAGAAGAAATTATTAAAGAAGAAAAATATACAACAGATATTAGTACACATTATTACATCAGTGCCTTTGGAAATTGTTACAATGATGCTTTGCTTGATATGTATCAGGCGTTGATTACAGTTGATAAAAAAATGATGAGAAGAAGTATAGATAAAATTCTTGAATTTGGACATACCTCAGGTCGTGATATGATGGCGGGCATTCTTGTAGGAATAAATTTATGGATTAAAAAGCTACAAACTGGACTAGGAGATTGATATAGGAGGGAACCTATGAAAAAAATAAAGACTATTTCTATGACAAAACAAATTCTTATTGGTGCTTTTCTGGGAATTTTAATAGGGATTATTTTTAAGGAGAAAGTAATCGGAATTAAGATTATAGGAGATATCTTTTTAAGAATGCTCATGATGCCTGTGGTACTATTAGTTATGGGAGCTGTTATTGAGGCTGTAGGGAATTTAGACTACCATGAACTGGGGAGAATTGGAGGAAAGATGTTTTTTTGGTTTATGCTTAGCACTTTTTTAGCAGCTGCATTAGGCATGACCTTAGGAAAGATTTTTATGTCAGGTGAAATAGCGAGTGTTACCCAAGGTACGTACATAGTGGAGACAGTAGATCAGAGTATATATGATATTATTTTAAACTTTTTTCCAAGTAATATTTTTTCATCCATGGTGGATTCAAATATGATACAGATAATAGTTTTTTCCGTTATTTTCGGAGTTGCGTTAAGCGCTTGGAATGCAGAACACGAAAATTGCAAGTTCTTAGGGATGTTGAAAGAGTTTAATGGAATTATTTTAAAAATGATTACTATTATCATGAAAATAGCTCCAATAGGGATATGTGCTCTAGTAGCCTATACAACTGGAAGTACTGGGATTAAAGTAATAATACCATTAATGAAGTTCTTGTTGATTTTTGCTGTAAGTTCATGTCTTCATCTTATTTTTCTAATCCTTTTTGTTTCTTTTTATTGTAAAGTTAATCCTATTCGTATTGCAAATAAGTTGTCAAGAATGACATTATTTGCATTTGCAACTACATCATCAGCAATTTCACTTCCTATCAAAATGGAGGATAGCGAAAAGAAACTAGGAGTTAGCCAAAAAGTGTCTAGACTAGTAAATCCACTTGGAATGACTTTAAACAGTAATGGGCTAGCAATGTACTTAGCTCTCTCCTGCATTATGATTGCTCAATTTTACGGAATCGAAATGTCTGTAATAAACATGATCAAAATAGTCATATTGTCAACATTAGCATGTCTAGGTACAGTGGCAGTACCTGGAGGAGGGCTTATAGCATTGACAATGGTAGTACCAGGTCTTGGACTACCATTAGAAAGTATTGCACTACTTTCTGGGATAGACTGGTTTTCTGGTATGTTTCGAACTGTATTAAATGTAGATATTGATGCGCTAATTGCAATGATAATTGCAAAAGATGAAAAAGAACTGGACTATCAAATATTAAATAGTTAGAATATTTAATATTTTGTTGGAATGAAATTATGATTGTAACTCTTTGTGAATAAAAAATAAAAAGTTTTTAATGTAAACTTAGAATATATTAAATTTTTTGGAGGAATATTATGAAAAGAATTGTTGTAGCCTTAGGTGGCAATGCACTTCAAGCAGAGGGCAAGGAAGCAACGGCAGAGTCTCAATTAGAAGTTGTAAAAGAAACAGCTGTTCATCTTGCTGATTTAATAGAAGAAGGATATGAGATAGTAATAGCTCATGGTAATGGACCACAGGTAGGAAGAATTGTAATGCAAAATGAATATGCAAGTGAAGTAACTCCTGCTATGCCATTTGATGTTTGTGGTGCAATGAGTCAAGGGATGATTGGTTATCATATACAGCAGGGCTTAAGAGAAGAACTTATGAAAAAGAAAATCAAGAAGCCAGTAGTAAGTCTTATAACTCAAGTTGTTGTTGATAAAGATGATCCTGCATTTAAAAATCCAACAAAACCTATTGGACCATTTTATGAAAAAGACAAAGCAGAATGTCTTCAGAAGGAAAAAGATTATGTGATGGTAGAAGATTCAGGACGTGGGTATAGGAGAATAGTTGCATCGCCTAAACCTAAAAAAATACTAGAAATAGAATCAATAAAAACATTAATAGATAATGGTACTGTAGTAATTACAGTAGGCGGCGGTGGAGTCCCTGTAGTTGAGCTAGAAGATAAAAGACTTAAAGGGGTAGCAGCAGTAATAGATAAGGATTTTGCCTCAGAAAAATTAGCAGAGGATATTGATGCAGATGAACTTATTATATTGACAGCTGTTGATAAGGTTGCAATAAATTACGGTAAGCCAAATCAAGTAAATTTAGATAAATTAACAGTAGAAGATGCTAAAAGGTATATTGAGGAAGGATACTTTGCTAATGGAAGTATGCTCCCTAAGGTTGAAGCAGCTTTAAAATTTGCTGAATCTAAAAAAGGTAAAAAAGCAATTATTGCTTCACTAGACAAGGCAAAGTTAGCATTAAGAGGTGAAAGTGGAACTATTATAACCTTAGATTAATACTAAAGATTAATACTACTAAATTTATAATGAAGTTAACTAAAAAATATAAGTTTTACAGTGTTTTTTAAAGAATACTGTTTTGATTTCAAGTTTCAATAATATAATTTAGGCATCACACTCTTTGGAGCTGTGGTGCTTTTATTTATTTCAAATCTTTATTTTAAAAAATTTGAATAGTAAGGATGATTTAGCTCGAAAATTGACAGCATATGCTATAATATACCTAATAATTGTATGATTTAAAGCTTGTCTAAGGTTTGGAAGTTTTGACATTATCATAGGAAATAGATATTTATAATGATTTACAGGAACTAAATAGGAGGGATTAGATGACTGTTTTTGAATTATTGAACTTGACTAAATTAAAGGTAATTAATACAAAAGCTGATTTGTATAGAGAAGTAGAGACAATAGAGTCAACAGAAACTCCAGATGTAGCTACCTATCTACCTCAAAATACGTTACTTATTACAACGGCCATGGTATATAAGGATAATCAAGATCAGCTTTGTGAACTCATTTATAAATTAAATGATTTACCCTGTGCAGCATTGGCAATCAAATTAGGCCGTTTTATTGATGAATTAGATAAAAAAGTTATCATGACGGCAGATAAGTTGGGATTTCCTCTTTTACAAATTCCTATGGAACTTACACTGGGAGAAGTATATCAACAGGTGCTTTCTTATTTATGGAACGTTCAAAACAAGGAAATACTTCATGCATTGAATACTCAGAAAAAGTTCTCTAATCTTCTTTTTCAGGGTGAATCTGCAGAAATGTTGTTGAATAATTTAAGTAATATCTTAAAAAAGTCAGTTTTACTTATTGATCCCCTTGGAAATGTTATTGGTACCAATTGTAATTTTAAAGAAGAAAATATAGAAACAGCAAAAGAATTATTTTTTTCTCTTTCACTATATAAAAAAAAATCAAGTACAGTACAGCATTACATTGATGCAAAGAATAAAAAAGAAAGAATATCTATTTATCCTTATCATGCTTTTGATGAAAATTCTTGTTATCTTTTTATTTTTGATTCAGAGTCATTGTCTGCTGATATCTCAGCTTTAGTGATAGAGCAGGTACTGCTTGCATTTGAATTTTTATTATATAAAAACCTGTGCATTTCATATAATAAATTAAAAGATGATGAAAAATTGCTGTTATCTATATTAAATAAACATAAAAATGATAATTTGACGTCACAGCAGTTATTAACCATTGGAAAAGCACATGGGCTAAAGCTTAGTAAGTTCTATTATGTTATTTTAGTAACGTTGGAGTCTTTCAAAAATAATAAATTTCATGTTAATAAGTTCTCTCATCGTGAACAAAAGTATATTTTTATTTATGAATGGTTAGAAAAAGAGTTGTTTAAGGAGTATCGTAATAGTGTGATTTTGCTGCCAGAAATTAAAAATTACAGATATGTCTTTTTAATTCAAGGCAATACAAATGACTTAACAGAAAAGCTTAGATATTATCATGATAAGCTTAAGTCAATGTTACAAGTGAAGGTTAGTTTTTCATATGGTAATAGAATGTCAGAAGTAGAAGCAATAAAATACTCTTATTTTGAAGCCTTAGAAAGTTATAAGATGGGAGAAGAAAGAAACAATATTTCCTATATTAAATATTATAAAACTAAAAATGCTGCTGAATTGCTAAAAACACTTCCTAGAGATCAGATAGAAGGATTTTGTCTTTATAATTTAAGAACATTAGCATATCCAGAAAATATGAGGACCTTAGAACTTAGAAATACCTTAAAGACTTATTTAGAATTGAAATGTAATATTACGGAAACTTCAAATAAGATGTTTATTCATAGAAATACGGTAAAATATAGAATAAAAAAATGTGAAGATATTTTGGAGAGAAAAATAGACGACTCTGATTTTATATTTCAATTGCAATTGAGTTTGATTTTAACAGAAGACAAATAAGAGATCAATTTATTGTACATAAAATACCACAAGTTATACCTGTGGTTTTAAACGGTTTTTAGATGTTAAAATAAAAAATAATACCTCCCATATAAAATAAAAGTAGGTTTGTCCATTATAACTAACAAATAAGGTATATTTAAAATAGATAATAATAATTTGGCACATAGTAAGTGAATTGGTAAATATTATATAGTATTTGATTTATTTAAGAATTTATTTCATTCATAAAATATAAGGATTCCTCTATTAGAGATATGGTATCCTCACAGGTAGTGTCCTTGTCAAAGTCATGTGCTTTGGCAGAAGCTACAAATAGATGAGATTTAGGTATCAGAGAAGATAAAATTTGAGATTCTGCAAAAGGTACATCTGTATCATGAAAACTATGAGCAAGGAAGACGGGAGGATAATAATTAAAATCTGTTGATTTTTTTAATGAGTACAAATTATAAAAATCCTCTATAGAATCCTCTATGAGCATATGTATCCATTTTCCTGTTTGACGGGCATACACATATAAGCTGTATCGTGTATCCAGTAAGCCTTCTGCTGTTTCACCTTCTTTACATATAGAGATGATTGTCTTCTCATCTACAGAAGGGAATTGTGTATAATACATATTTGGCTGGTTGTACCAGAAATCGTGAGCAAAGGTATAGCCATAATAAGAAAGAATTCCAATTGGTTTCTCCGGTAAATCCATTCTTGGAGCAAGAAGGCATAAGTATGCACCAGCAGATCTTCCCCACAAGAAATATGGGCATTTAGAATAAAATAAATTTGTACGGTTATTTAAATACCATATAATAGCATCTTTCAAATCATCTAAGATATGATGCAGCTTAGTCGCTGGAGCTAAGCGATAGTCAAAGGCAAGGATAGAGTATCCTGCATCACAAAATGTATTAATATGATATTCTGGAAGGTCTGTTCTTTTTCCATATAGCAAGCCCCCACCATGAAAATATAAAAGTGTTGCACGAGTTGTTTTTTGTGTACTTCGATATAGTGTAGCATATAATTCGATATTTGTTTTTTTATATGAGAATGTCTCCGATGATATTTTGTTTAAATTTCTAGAATGCAAAAGAATACCTCCATATCAAGAATGAGAATATTTGAAAACTCTATGTTTTGTATTTTCTCACTTTTTATTAAATTCTTAGATTCTCAATTTGCTTCAAAATGACCCAGTTCTTTGCAGAATAGATAAAGAAATTTT